>NZ_JBFUIX010000106.1:0-17619 GCF_056401635.1 Paenibacillus sp. P4_E11
GGTAAATGCATCCGATTATTTGACAAACGAAGCAAGACTTTATAGCGTTACTGGCGATAAAGTGCACTTTAATAACTATATGAATGAAGTAAATGTAACGAAATCGAGAGACAATGTGGTTAATCGTTTAAAAGAGCTAGGAGCGCCTAAACAGGAGTTGGATCTTATTGAGAAGGCGAAACAAAATTCTGATAGTTTGATTAAAACCGAGACTGATGCGTTCGACGCAGTGGATGCGAAAGATTTGGAGCGCGCGAGACAGCTGATGTTCGACGCCAATTATGATAAAAACAAAAGTACGATCATGGAGCCTATTAAACAATTCCAGATGACAATGAATAATCGTGCCGCCGATGAGGCACAGGCTGCTAAACAGCAAGCAAGCTTATGGCTGGTAGTAACCATGGTTGTCTTAGGACTGCTTGCCATCTTCATCATCATTACAATGGTTCTATTTTACTTACGGATTTTGCTGCCTGTCCGGAGTCTCAATTTATCGATTGAGAATTTGGCGGGCAGTGAAGGTGATCTAACCGTAAGACTACCGATGAAAGGCAAGGATGAATTTAGTGAAATCGCTGCCTCTTTCAATAAAATGGTAGCAAAGCTACAAGATTTGCTTATTCAAGTGGTTGGCGGAATTACCATGCTTACTCAAAGCAGCCGTGAAGTCTCAAGCAGCACGAACGAGATTGCCGCAGGTAACCAGCAGCAGGCGGAAGCTGTAGAAAGCGTAAACGAAATATTCGAATCCATGGTCGAAGGGATTCAATACGTGGCTAAATCTTCAGAAGAAGCGGCGGCTATCACTTTAAAAGCGGTCCAGGTTGCCAACGACGGCGGACAAGTCATTCAGAGTACGCTAGTCGATATGAAAAATATGAGCGAGAAAATGAGGGATCTTTCCGAGAAGTCGAACCTGATTGGCGATATTGTTGAAATGATCGACGATATTGCCGATCAAACCAATTTGCTTGCGCTGAACGCTGCTATTGAAGCCGCAAGAGCTGGCGATTCTGGTAAAGGCTTTGCCGTTGTTGCCGATGAAGTGCGAAAATTAGCTGAACGCAGCGGAGAAGCCACTAAAAGAATCGTTGCTCATATTAAGACGATTCAGCAAAATACGGCGGATACGGTCATTGCCGTGAAACAGAGCAATGAAATGGCACAGCGTGCGGACACAGCTTTTAAGGATATCGTAGAAATGGTTAATACATCTTCCAACTACATAACGGACATTGCGGCTTCTAGCGAGGAGCAATCCGTTCAAAGCTCGGAAGTGCATAAAACGATTCAATCCATGGCAGCCATTACCGAACAAACCTCAGCCGGGGCAGAAGAAAACGCGGCAGCGGCGCAAAACTTGACAGGTTTGGCAAATACGTTAGAACGATTGGTCGGTACGTTTAAAGTATAATAAGGCAGATCATCGATTCCGCGGAGCTTCGGGTCACTGTGGGACAGTAAGTAGAGAACTGCGTAGGGCACCCAGTCGGGTGCCTTTATTTTTCGCCGATAGACACGTTAAGGTGAACCTTATCACAAATAGGACGAAATTTTTATAAAAGATGGGGCTGACCCAAAGGTCTAATCGGTCACCGATACTAAGCACAACTTGCCATTACGAGATGAGCCTATCGCGTGCTCGCCACATAATTATAAATTGTATCTCTCAACTCGAACTCGTACGTCAAACCATTCACAATCCCCACAACGCGATCGTTGTCATACAGGTCAAGCATGAATCCAGCCATTTCCTTCGCGGTATGGAACTTCGGCACAGTCCCGTGATATTCGAATTCCGAGACATCGAAAGAACGCTTCGCGAATTCTGTTTCTGTTGCGGCAGGTGCTAACACTTTAGCCTGCATAAGTGCACCTTGACTGTTCAACTCATGAGAGAGTCCTTCAGTAAAGGCACTCACATAGAACTTAGTTGCGCAGTACGTAATGGCATTTCCCACAATCGTATAGCCGCCACCGGATGAAACGTTGATTAATTGTGTTCCTTCAACATTGGAGTAGTCACGAACGAAAAGAGAGGAAAGTATCGTCAACGATTCAATGTTCAGATGCAGCATTGCAGATATTTTATCTAAATCTTGCTGGGCCACTGAAGCAAAGTTGCCAAATCCTGCATTGTTGATCCAAGTTTCGATTTGGAACCCTTGTAGACCTTCATATAGCTTATAAGCATTCTCGGAAACGGATAAGTCAGTAGCTCGAATGACGACATCTACATCGGGGTAGTTACGAGTGATTTCAGACTTTAATTCCTCCAGCTGTTCCTTTCTGCGGGCTGCAACAATTAAGTTTTTGCCGCGAGCTGCAAAAGCTAGAGCGGTTTCATAACCTATACCTGAACTGGCGCCTGTAACTACAGTATATTTCATGTGATTTCCTCCCGTTTTCTACAAGAATAGAATGTATGGTGAACCAACAACGATTTGATTATACAGGTTAGAGTTTACTCTAAGTCAAATGTTTTTTATAATTATGGGGGATTCTTAAAATTAAGATAGATTCGGGGGCTTGTATGTATACGATCAGCGATGTAGCCAAATTATTGGGGATAACCGCACATACACTGAGATATTATGAAAAGGAAGAGATTATTGCTCCGATACGTAATGCGAATGGAGAAAGAGTATATGATGACTCCAATCTTGCTTGGCTGCGATTTGTGATGAGGTTGAAACAAACCCAAATGCCGATCTCACAAATCAGAGAATATGCGCAGTTATATTTAGAAGGAGAGCATACGACCCAAGCCCGCTTGAACCTTCTCGAAGATCATAGAAACTCTGTTCAGAGTCAAATCAGAAACTTAACAGCCACAGAGAAGGTGCTGAACGACAAAATTGCAGCCTACAAAAATTTCATTACTAAAGGGACAGGCATTGGCTAAGCAGACAACACAAAGAGTGATCCAAGTAATCTAATCTTCCCATATCGGGTGAGATTGCTAGGCAGGTAGGCCTGTGAGGGCTATTGAGGCACATTGGTTGGATGCAGGAAAAAGTCAGCGTTACTGTTCACGCTAATGATTTGGCAGCTGGATCTCGAATACGGTCCTTTCAAAAGGGACACTCGTCAAGGTAATTGATCCGTCATGGAGGGCAATGATTTCTTTGACAATGGATAGTCTAATGATTTACGCATAGATACTAAGCCAGAGGCTAAATATGATATATTGAATACAATAGAGGGCTTAGGAAAGGAGCAACTATGCAAGAAGATAAAATCGCTAATGAGTCGATTGATCACTATATTTCCACATTTCCTCCTGCGGTTCAAGCAATCCTGAGCACGTTAAGGAAGGTTATCCAAGAGTCAGCACCGGACGCCAAGGAAAAGATCAGTTATCAAATGCCTACTTATGAATTCCATGGGAATCTCGTGCATTTTGCAGCCTTTAAACATCACATCGGGTTTTATCCAGCTCCGAGCGGGATTATTGAATTTGAAGAGGAATTAAAGGAGTATCAACGGTCCAAAGGAGCTATTCGGTTTCCAATGGATAAGCCATTGCCCTATGAATTAATCAGTAGGATCGTTCAATATAGAGTTGCCCAGAACCTGGAGAAGGCTAAAAGCAAAGTTAAGAAGAAGTAAGATCCGTAGTCTGAAAGCACAGTCCAATGAGCAAACGGATAAACCACCTATAAAGAATCAGGAACGCAAAATACCCTTTAGATGTTAATCGAAACTTGTCCTTTCACTGAATGAGAGGGCATTTTTTGCGTCCAAAACCATATAGAAAGTTGCTATTAAGACGGTCGAGACGAAGTCAGAATTCCAATTAAAGGAATTAGGGAGAATTCGTCGAAATCTTTTGGTTGTTATACCTATTATTCATTAGGTGTATTCGGGAAAACTTTGCTTTAGATGATTTCATATGGGAGAGGGTGGATTATGATCAAGGGTTCAGTAGCATTTTCCAGGAAGTGCTTGATGGTGTTGCTTTGTGTACTTCTTTTATCCGGRTATAGTCGGTTTATGGGGGTTGCATTAGCGGTTATTACACCTACGACGGTAACGTTCTCCCCGAATGCAAGCACCYCTTGGGATGATGGGATTGCCGAGACCGGAGACGGCTCTACGACAGCTATTCCCGGCTTCACTTTGCAATTCTATAATATTAGCGACACCAGTGGTACTAGAATAGTGAGTAAACTAGAACGGCCTACTGACTTCGATGCGCTTACAAGTTACGCGTTAGCTGGCGGATCTAAAGGCATGGCGATCAAATCAAAGGATGGTGCCGAGTTTCAGATCAATGGATTCTTTTATGCGAATTATGGTGAGGGGGCTCCCATTCAGATCAGCGTAGTTGGTTATCGCGACGGCGTGGAAGTTGCAACCGCATCATTTGTAGCTTCTGATTTAGTAAATGAATTTTATTCGAAAACGGTCTCGCTAAATGCAAGTTTTGATAATAACGTCGATACTGTGCTTCTTTATTCAAGTGATATAAGTTGGCACGGGATTAACAGTATCGAGATTGACGGCCCGCTAAGTATCGCCAACTTCGCGAACACAGGGGAGACGGGCACTACCGCCTCATTCAGTTGGACAGCAGCAAGCGGGGCGACAGGGATCATTCTACAGCAGTCGCCAACCGGTCAGAACAGTTGGACCACGGCGACTACAGGAGCGATTGCTGGGAATGCGACGAGCGCAACCGCGACAGGGTTGAGCCCGTTGACGGGCTACGACTTCCGCCTGGTGGTAACGGGTGGAGCGAAAGCGGGTAACTCGAATAAGGTAAGTGTGACTACCGAAGCTGTACCCATATCTAACTTCGTGAGCACGGGGAAAACGGGCACAACGGCCTCATTCAGCTGGACAGCGGCGAGCGGAGCGACGGGGATCGTTCTGCAGAAGTCTCCAACGGGTCAGAATAGCTGGACCACAGCCACTACTGGAGCGATTGCGACGAGTGCGACGAGCGCAACCGTGACGGGGTTGAGTGCGTTTACGAGCTACGACTTCCGGCTGGTGGTCACGGGTGGAGCGAACGCAGGTAACTCGAATACGGCAACTGCTACGACAGATGTGGTACCGATTGCTAACTTCGCGACCACGGGGAAGACGGGCACCACAGCCTCATTCAGCTGGACGGCGGCTAGCGGAGCGACAGGGATCGTTCTGCAGCAGTCTCCAGCGGGTCAGAGTAGTTGGACCGCGGCGACTACAGGAGCGATTGCAATGAGTGCGACGAGCGCAACCGTGACGGGGTTGAGTGCGTTTACGAGCTATGACTTCCGCCTGGTGGTCTCGGGTGGAGCGAACGCAGGTACCTCGAATACGGCAAGTGCGACGACAAATGCTGTACCAATCACTAACTTCACGAACACGGGGAAGACGGGTACCACCGCCTCATTCAGCTGGACGGCGGCTAGCGGAGCGACAGGGATCGTTCTGCAGCAGTCTCCAACGGGTCAGAACAACTGGACCATGGCTGCGACCGGGACAATTGCGCCGAATGCGACGAGCGCAACCGTGACGGGGTTGAGTGCGTTTACGAGCTATGACTTCCGCCTGGTGGTAACCGGAGGAGCGAACGCGGGTACGTCGAATACGGCAAGTGCGACGACAGATGCCGTGCCAATCGCTAACTTCGCAAGCACGGGGAAAACGGGCACAACGGCCTCATTCAGCTGGACAGCGGCGAGCGGAGCGACAGGGATCGTTCTGCAGCAGTCTCCAACCGGTCAGAATAGCTGGACCACCGCTACCATTGGTGCAATCGCGACGAATGCCACGAACGCAACTGTGACGGGGTTGAGCCCGGTAACGAGCTACGATTTCCGCTTGGTGATCACGGGTGGAGCGAACGCGGGCACCTCGAATACGGCAACTGCTTCGACAGATGCGGTACCGATTGCTAACTTCGCGACCACGGGGAAGACGAGCGATACAGCCTCGTTCAGTTGGACAGCGGCGAATGGAGCGTCGGGCCTCGTCATCGAACAGTCGCCAGCCGGCCAGTACAGCTGGACCATGGCGGCGACTGGAACAATTACGACGAGTGCGACGAGCGCAACCGTGACGGGCTTGAGCCCGGCGACGGGCTACGATTTCCGCCTGGTGGTTACGGGTGGAGCGAACGCCGGCATCTCGAATCCGGCGAGTGCGACGACGGATGCCGTGCCGCTTACAGACTTCGCGAGCACAGGGAAGACAAGCACCACAGCCTCATTCAGTTGGACAGCAGCGAGCGGAGCGACAGGGATCGTTCTGCAGCAGTCTCCATCCGGTCAGAACAGCTGGACCGCGGCGACTGCAGGAGCGATTGCAATGAGTGCGACGAGCGCAACCGTGACGAGCTTGAGCCTGGCTACGAGCTATGACTTCCGCCTGGTGGTAACCGGAGGAGCGAACGCGGGTACGTCGAATACGGCAAGTGCGACGACAGATGCCGTGCCACTTGCTGACTTGGCGAGCACGGGGAAGACGGGTACCACCGCATCGTTCAGTTGGACAGCGGCGATCGGAGCGACGGGAGTCGTCCTGCAACAGTCGCCAACCGGCCAGAGTAGCTGGACGACCGCTATCACTGGTGCAATCGCGACGAATGCGATGAGCGCAACCGTGACGGGCTTGAGCCCAGCTACAAGCTATGACTTCCGTCTGGTGGTCACGGGTGGAGCGAACGCAGGTAACTCGAATACGGCAACTGCAATGACAGATGCTGTGCCGATTGCTAACTTCGCGAACATGGGGAAGACGAGCACCACCGCCTCATTCAGCTGGACGGCAGCGAGCGGAGCGACGGGCATCATCATCGAGCAGTCTCCAGCCGGCCAGAATAGCTGGACCACCGCCGTGACCGGAACAATTGCGACGAATGCGACTAGCGCAACCGTAACGGGCTTGAGCCCGGTGACGAGCTACGACTTCCGCCTGGTGGTCACGGGTGGAGCGAACGCAGGCATCTCGAATACCGCGAGTGCGACGATGGATGCTGTGCCGATTGTCGATTTCGTGAGTACGGGGAAGTCGATCACTACCGCATCGTTCAGTTGGGCAGCGGCTAACGGAGCGACGGGGATCGTCCTGCAGCAGTCGCCAACCGGCCAGAACAGCTGGACCACCGCTACTACAGGTACAATTACGACGAGTGCGACGAGTGCAACCGTGACGGGGTTGAGCCCAGCAACGAGCTATGACTTCCGCCTGGTGGTGACGGGTGGGACGAACGCGGGCACGTCGAATACGGCAAGTGTGACCACGGACCCGCCATTAACCTATATGGTTGCAGCGATTACGGATCAGATCGCCACCCCACTTATTTTAGGCTATGCATCAGGTGCGCAAGAAACGAAAATCATCACGGTTTCGAATGTCGGCACAGGCAATCTTACGAATCTGCATGCAATGCTGAGTGGCTTGAATGCCAATGATTTTGTAATCACGCAGCCCGCTTCATTAGTTATCAGCGGGGCTCCATCGACGAGCTTTACCGTCAAGGCGAAAGATGGTTTAGCGGCTGGGACTTACACGGCAACCGTCACGGTATCGGCGGACAACATGACGAGTGTAACTTTTAACATAACGCAAGTCGTGAACTTGCCGGATGCCCCTGCGAATCCGCAAAATCTGGTAGCGATCGGAGGAGATCGGCAGGTCACACTGAACTGGAACACGGTTACGGGAGCGACCTATTACAGCCTGTATATGTCGCCGATCTCTGGGCAGTATAGCCCTGCTTCCGTTACAACCGTAACATACACGACCTACAATGTTCAGAATCTGATGAACGGGACCACGTATTACTTCGTTGTGAAAGCAGGCAACCCAGGAGGCTTAAGTGCGGAATCCAATCAGGCCCATGCCACTCCGGCAACGATTGCTGCAGCACCAACGAATGTTACCGCCATCGCTGGGGACGGACAAGCAACGATTACATTTGCCGCCCCAACCGACAATGGTGGAAGTGCCATCACAAGTTATCAGGTGACAGCTTCACCAGGCAATGTGGTCATGACTGGAACGGCAAGTCCGATTACGATTTCAGGCTTGATCAATGGAACTAGCTATACCTTTACAGTGAAAGCCATTAATGGTGTCGGAAGCAGTATAGCCTCATCTGTATCCAACGCCGTGATTCCGAGTTCACCACCCGACGACAGCGGCAACAGTACGCCACCACTGATAACGACACCAACCACTCCAAATAAACCGGAGACGACAAAAACTGGACTGGACGTTCTGGTGAATGGCAAGGTGGAGCATGCGGGAACGGCAACCACAACCATAGTAAATGAACAAACCGTAATCACGATAGTTATCGATCAGAAGAAGCTGGAAGAGAAGCTCGCGACGGAAGGTCAGGGCTCAGTTGTCATCATTCCGGTGAACATCGAGTCCGATGTGGTCGTAGGTGAACTGAACGGTCAAATGATCAAAAACATGGAAAACAAACAAGCGATTTTGGAAATAAAAACGGAAAGTGCAACATATACACTCCCTGCTCAGCAATTTAACATCGACTCCTTATCCAACCAGATGGGAATGTCGATCGCTTTGCAAGACATCAAGGTGCAGATCGAGATCGCCGTTCCGGCAGATGATACAGTGAAGATAGTGGAGGATGCAGCAGACAGAGGCATGTTCACGCTAGTTGTCTCGCCGGTGAACTTTACCGTAAGGGGCACTTATGGGGGTACTACTGTCGAAATAACGAAATTTAACGCCTATGTGAAGAGAACAATTGCGATTCCAGATGGCGTGGACCCGAGCAAGATAACGACTGGCATTGTCATTGAACCGGATGGAACGGTACGACATGTGCCGACCAAGATTGTAAAGAACGATGGCAAATATTACGCAATCATCAGTAGCTTAACCAACAGTACGTATTCAGTCGTATCGCATCAACTCGAATTCAGTGATGTTGCTCAACATTGGGCGAAAAATGCCGTTAACGATATGGGCTCGCGGATGGTCGTGGAAGGCACAGGTAAAGGCATGTTCAATCCTGATCAAGACATTACCCGCGCTGAATTTGCAGCTATCCTGGTTCGCGGACTGGGGCTCAAGTCGGAGAAGGGAGCGAGTACTTTCTCCGACTTGAAAGCGACAGATTGGTACAACGGTGCCATTAATACAGCCTATACGTACCACTTAATCGATGGATTCGAGGACGGAACCTTCCGACCGAATGACAAGATTACTCGTGAACAAGCGATGGTCATTCTCGCCAAAGCGATGACGATTACGAGCTTGAGAGACAAGCTATCTGCTCCATCGACAGACGGGACCCTTAGCCCCTATACGGATGCGGCTGTGGTGTCTACATGGGCGAGAAGCAGTATGGCTGATAGTATTCAGGCAGGGATTGTATCGGGAAGAAGCATGACGGAGCTAGCTCCGAAAGATGCTATGACTAGAGCGGAGGTTGCCGCGATTATCCAACGATTGCTGCAAAAGTCCGACCTGATTTAGGTGAATCCGCCGGATATTAGGAAGTGGCATGTGGGACGCGGTGTAAGTATACGATTGAGACTCAAGCCAGCAACTGGCTTGAGTCTTTTTGATGCGGAAATGAGTAAAGCCAAACTCTACCTTGCTGCAAGCGAATTCCTCATGGAGAATGAGAGGATGAGGTTTATTAGGAAAGGATGCAGATGAAGATGACCATTTACGAGAAACCAAGCTTGCCTCTAACGGAGGTAGAACGGGTATTAAGGGATCACTTGCGGGCGGATGTGAAAAGGATTGAACCGATACAAGGCGGCAACTTAAGCCGGGTGTTCGGCTTCGAGTATGGAGGTCAGGGTGGAGTAATCAAGTTTAGTGATTTGGAGGGGGCGTATGACACGGAACGTTTCGTAGCGGAGCTCTTGTCGGGTCAGGGCATTCCTTTTCCTAGGTGTCTGGGTCAAGGAGGGGCTGGGCCCCTTCATTACTCCATCTTGGAGCGCATGCCGGGCGACAATCTAATCCAGTGCTCCGCCGAGGAAAAGCGACGCCAGCTTCCGGAGCTGATGCTGCTCTTGACTCGAATGAACCGTGTGGACGTAAGAGCGTCCAACGGATATGGATGGATCCGGTCCGATGGAGAGGGCACCTACCCGACATGGAGGGACTATATCATCCATTTCTTCGCCGAGGACCAGACGGGGAACTTCTGGGAGGGCTGGTATGACCTGTTCCGCACCACTTGCTTGGAGAGGGAGGTGTTTGATGAATGTTATCAACGCTTGATGGCTTACGCCCCCTACAATGAACCGCACCGCCACTTCATTCATGGGGACTTTCACCCTTGGAATATTTTATCGGACGGTCAGCGCATCACAGGGATCATTGACGGCAATTGTGCCTATGGCGATTATTTGGTCGATCTGGCGACCTTGAGGGGCACATTGGGCGAGCTTGATGTGGTGCAGGCTTATCAGGATTATCAAGAGCAGGCCGGGATTGCGATCCACCAGTTTGAGGAAAGAATGCTTGGAGCTCAGTATTTCAAGGGCTTGGACGCCCTCCGATTTTACGCGAAGATGGGCTGGACGGATGCTTATCGGCAGCACCGGGACTTTTTGTTTGGTTTGGAGTCGTAGGTTGATTTATAGGATGGAGACTCAAGCCAGCAACTGGCTTGAGTGATTCGAGAAGTTGGTACTAAGCAGCAAGCGTTTGTTGTGGAGCTCATTCGTTCGAATGCTGCAATAGCATAGTACAGGATTTTGCTCCGTTTGCACCCGAAAAGTATCATATTGTTCCGAAAGTGCAGCATTTTAGCTGTAGGTCGGGCGAAATCGAGATCTTGTCGATAAAATACTGCACATTTTGCAGGAATCCCGTAGCCTTGGCCAGGTTCGAGGCGGAAATCCTGCACTTTTGCAGCATTCCGAAGTGTTCGAACGTGCGGGTTCAACACCATGGAGGGCTGGAAACCTTCCTACCCGATTTCATTACTTATCTTCGATTGCCCAGAAACGATTTCCATAGGGATCATGGAACATCATTATTCTGTCGCCTCCACCGCCATCGGGAATAATCTCACCAACCTCTACACCGCTCTTGATTAGCTCGGTTAGTAACTCCTCGATGTTATCGGTTGTGAATTGTATGGAATAATGCGGATTGGGTTTGATATCTCCTGTATACCAGAGGCTGTTCTCATCGTCATCCACTCCGAATAGTAAAATCTCTTGTCCGGACGCTAGTTTAAGACTGGCAATCCCCATCTTCCAAATAAGTTCAAATCCTAGAACGTTCACATACCATTCGATCGCCTTTTCATACTCGATGAAGTCCCCCGACTTTGTAACCGGAATGCCGAGCACAATTTCCTTCACGCCTTTAACCATTTGATTTCCTCCCATTTGTTATTGATCATGTTTGCCATGCAAGGAGATGGCCGTCTGGATCGGAGAAGGTCATCGTCTCCTTGCTGTCCGTCCCGCTGCCTATCTCTCTATGCGTCACAATGCCGCATGCTGCCAAATGCTGATGCACCGCAGCCGGATCCCTGGCCGTCAGACGGAACAACGGAGCGGTTCCGTCGCTGAGCAGCTTCTCGCCATGAAGCACAAGCTGCGCCTCGACAGCGGGATCGCATCCCTGGAACACGCTATCCGCGTGCAGGCCTTCCGTGGATGGGTAGTGGTCTAGCGACTTGCTGGCTACTGTTGCCCTCGAACGCACGGTAAACGAAATAATACATGCTGCGCGGCGTCTTTTCGAGCGTCATCGGCATTTCGCAGCCAAGCGCCCGCACGGTTTCGTAAGAGGACCGGATATCAGAGCTTACGAGCATGTACCGGGGACGCTCCAGACTACACCGAAGATCGTGAAGCACGATACGCGGCCCGTTCGGCAATCGGAAGACATAGAAAGTACCGTCATAAGACCCCGACATAATAGGAACGCCCAACAAGCGGCTGTAAAAGCGGATCGACTGCTTCAAATCACTGCAAAAGACAAAGACCGCTTCCGCCTCATATTGCGTCTCGCCGCCCGGCTCTAGCACGGGCGGATCGTCCGGCACATGAAACGAATGAAAGGGATTGAGTTCAATGATCGCCGGCTCCAGCTTTCCGTCTACCTCCTCGAACTGCTGCAGGACAGCTTCCATCTGCTCCAATGCCGCCATCTCCGCTTCCTTCGCTTGCTGCAATAAGCGAGCAGCAGCGTCAGCCTGAACGGGGTCTTTCGGCGTACCGCCTCCGGGGAATGGAAACATCTCGCGCAGCTCGACAAAACTAGCGGCAACCACTCCATATTGCCGGGCGATCTCTGTGATCGCCTCGTCCAGCCATGTCTCTCGTTCCGTCAACCGTTTCTCGTCCAATTCCCGGAAAAACTGCGCCGCCGCAGAGCGTCCTTCGCCGACGACAAGCAGGTTGGATGCATTACCGAGCTCGTCGGTCTTGCGCTCTGTGAACGTGTTGATCCAGGCATCATAAGCCTCGAAACCATTGACATATTTGGGCTTGAATGTCGACTCCGCCCCTCTGGCATGCCGGACGATACGTGTAAACAACCGCCTTAGCGATGCTCTCGCATCGATCTCAAACACGCCGTCCACTGCTACGACATATAAATGAGCCGAATTGCCGCGACCCAACCTCGCGTAAGTGAGGGTATGACTGCCTTTGCCGTCAACAGCGTAGAGCTCCTGCTTGCTGTCATCATAGCCGTATACAAGGGCGAATTCGGTTTCGAACACATCGAACACTACGGCAGGATAACCCCGTTCCACACTGTTCCGGATCATGTTGAGCCCGCGCTCATGGAACTCCTCAAGTTTTAACGCGTTTTCCTGGTCATGCTTGGCTCTGTCGGGGTTGAAGTTGAAGCCGTAAATGTCCAGATATGAGGAGTGAAGTCCCAAATTCGCAAGACCATTCGTGAAGAAGGTATCCCAATCGAACATGCCTGGACCCGATATGTCAATGTTGGCAGCCCTGACATTGATCTGGAAGGCGGCGCCGAACAGGGCGGTCACTTCTGTCAGGGAGTAGTGTTTACTTGCATAAGGCAGCAAATGATACACGCAGTTGACGAACGATTGCATCCAATTCCATTGTTTGATATCGGACTGTTGAATCCGGGGTAGTACGAGCTTGGCTTGGCGCATAGGCAACTCCTTCTTAGCTATAATTGCCGGTTGAGGGGATTCACGGAACCGCTCTTTCATTAGCTTTTGCCGGGAACGGGACAAGGACATGTACACATTCGCCGTTGTGGTCTCCAGCAAATCGGCGATTTCCCTTGCCGATAATTGCTGATAGAAGTGCGCTTCGAATATCGCGCGTTCCTTCTTGCTCAGGCATGGCAGCCAAGACTGGATCATCGCGATAAAATCGCTGTACAGCGCCATCTGCTCCGGATCGCTGCTCGGTTGCGCCGCCTGAACACCGCGCTGCGCCAAATGATTCAGCAAGCTATCCAAGTCGTCCACCTGCACGTTCAGAGCTGCATGCCGCTCTGTCGACAGGGCGGAGAACGTTCGCTCCATTCGGCGATGGGCCAGGTTGACCTTGTTCAACGCCTGATTGCGTACGATCCGCTGCAGCCATGGAAGAAAGCTGCTGATGTCGACCAGCTTGCCGAGGTGGAAGAATGCCCGTACGAGCGCTTCCTGCACGATATCCTCGGCCAGATGATGATCGGTCATGATCGTCTTGGCCCAGCCGAGCGCCCGCGAGCGATGCCGCTGCACCAGCTCCGTGAACGCCGCTTCATCGCCCTCCCGGGCTCTACTTACCAGCGAATTGTCGTCTATCGACTGTTCTTCTTTTCCACGTCCGTTCAATTTGGCGCTATCCCCTCATTATCGGCTATATAACTATAGACCGGGCACCGTCCCCAGATCTAACAAAGTCGCTCGCAAGTTTTTCTGGATTTGCAAAATATGATATACTGTTTATTGAGTAAACAGTTTCGTGGATAAGTATGGATCGAAAACTACTACCATTCCAGTGTAGTCAACTATGGGGGATATGCCTATATGCAAAATGATGATCGGTTGAATAATGAAGCAGTGAACAATCTACCTCATGGTGTTGCCTTGAGTTGGGGGATTGTCAAACAACAGCGAAGAGGGCCAAAGGGCGAACTCAGTATCCCGAAGATTGTCGATGCGGCAATCGCACTAGCCGACAAAGATGGTCTCCCTGCAGTTTCTATGAATCGGGTTGCTCAATCCCTAGGGTTCTCCACCATGTCACTCTATAGGTACATTACGAGTAAGGAGGACCTTCTGCTGCTCATGCAGGACGCGGTGTGTAAGTTTCCCATTCCACCGGATGAGCCTGTAACAGATTGGCGGGGAAGCATGCGGGAGTATGTAAGGGCGTGTATTCATATGATTCGAGAACACCCCTGGTTCGGTGATCTCCCGATTACCGGTACCCCGGTTACACCCAACAATCTTCAGATTATTGACTGGGTGTTGCGGTCCATGCGGAATCTCGCATTGAATGACTATGAGAAAATGTCCATCACTCTATTGTTAAGCAGTTATGCGAGATCGTCCGGGATGATTCAGAGTGATATGGACCGTGCCATTCGAGCAGGCTCCAGTCCTGAAGCCTTCAGTGGACTGGACTATACCGCAGCGCTTCAGCAACTGGTCAAACCGGAGCGATTCCCGGATCTACACGCCGTTGTCGCCTCTGGCGTGTACACCGGAGCGAATGAGGTCGACAATACGGTTGGTAATGACTTTGACTTCGGTCTGGAACGGATTCTGGATGGGATCGAGCATTACCTCGCTCGTAATAAGTGATACGCCTAAGAAAGAACAGTTGGGCTCGATCTATTCGAACCCGCTGTTCTTTTTGTTATGGAACCACATATCCACCAAACTAGGTTAGTAGAACTATTGATCGTACTTACATAAATCATCCTTTATTCCTAATTTCATTTGAGAGAGGGGGACTATTTACCCGAGAATAATCGAATTATGGAATAAAGAGGTAACTGCCAGTATAATGAAGGAATGTGTTGCTAAATCATATCCTTCTATATAAATAAAGTTGGTTTCCACCTATCGCATCATGGTTTACGGAGGGATTTCCATTGCTTGTAAGTACCAAACTTCATATCCCCCAAGCACGTAAACCTTTGGTATCCCGTCCGAGGTTAATGCGCAAGCTTAATGAGGGGACGGTAGCCAAACTAACGCTTGTTTCCGCACAGGCTGGTTACGGGAAAACAACAGCGTTAAGTGAATGGGTAAAACAATGTAATAGCCTTGTGGCGTGGGTTTCATTAGATAAGCAGGATAATGATTGGATTCAGTTCTGGAATTACGTCACAGCTTCCATCCAGGAGAGAGTTCCCGGGTTCGGCATGGACGTCCGTTCTCTTCTTGAGAAGGGACCTTCGGTGTCTGCGGAGACTACAATCACAGCGCTCTTGAATGAGTTAGATCGAGTAACTAGTGAACTGATGATCGTTCTCGACGATTATCAGTTGATTGAGCTTGCTGATATTCACCAATCTTTGAGCTATCTGATTGAGTATCTGCCTCCCCATATCCATCTATATATTGCAAGTCGTACAGACTTGGCGATACCTACCACCAGGCTTTTGGCAAAAGGTGAATTACATCGAGTCGATATGCAAGATCTGAAGTTTCAACTGGATGAAGGGCTCGTCTTCTTCCGGGATACAACGGATTTATTGCTATCGAAGGAGCAGGTGACGGAGCTGTTCCATCAGACAGAAGGCTGGATCAGCGGGCTGCAGCTGGCGGCACTCACTCTGAAGCGCAGCACTAATATAACACAGTCCATTCATCAATTCAGCGGTCATCAACATCATATCTCTGATTATTTACTGGAAGAAGTGTTTCGTCATCAATCGGAGTCAACGCGCGACTTTTTATTGAAGACGTCCATCTTAACCCGAATGAACCGTTCTTTATGCGACGCTGTAACGGGTCTTATGAACGGTCAAGAGCAACTGGAAAAGCTGGAGCAGTTGAACTTGTTTATCATCTCGCTGGACGATCAGAGGAGCTGGTACAGGTATCATCAATTGCTATCTGATTTTCTGAAGCGCATCTTGTTCCGAACCGATCCGGGCAAATGGGGACAAGCCCATATTGACGCGGCGCATTGGTTGGAGAAGCATGGGTTGGATGAAGAGGCGGTGGAGCATTATTTAGAAGGGAAACAGTTCGCGGATGCTGTCCGGTTGATCGAGAAAAACCTTCATACTTTAGTTCAATTGAAAAGTGTTTCCTTGATCAGATGGGTGTCCGTCTTGCCGGAGAACTCCCTTGCGGAGAAGCCCATGATCGAACTGTTTTATATATCTGTTTTGCTCGGAGTCGGACATTGGGAAACGGCATTCAACCGAGTGGAGCAAGCCAAAGTCCGGTTTCAATCGCTGCAGGGGAGAATACCTGATGCGGAGTGGAGCCGGGTGATGGGCAATATTCACTTTTTCAGTGCGATCACCGCTTATCTGCAAAAAGATCTGGATCGAACATCGGATGACTTCGAGTGGGTAGAACGATATATGCCGGAAGGTAGCTTCTTTCAAACGATGGGGCGTAACCGATATCAAGGTTATGATTCGTTCGACGATCATTTGGCGTTCATCAATGATCTCCATGCAGCGGATGCATTCTTATTGAAATGGATTACCACTTGGGAACATAAACAAGAGTATCMTTTCTTCGGTCTATTATGCGCTTCTTATAGCAAACTACTATACGAGTGGAATCGGCTGGAAGAGGCGGAGTTGTATATCAATCGGGTTCTAGGACGCAAGGACATGAAGCCTTTTGCGAGAATTCTGATTCATACGGCCGTTAGCGCTTCGCGGATTCAGCAAGCCAAAGGCAATCCGAATCAGGCCTTAGAGCTGCTCACGCAGTTGAAATCGCAGATTGACTCCCCCGATCATGAATTATTTGCGTTGAAGATCGAGGCCGAGCAAGTTAACCTTGCTCTTCAGCAAGGCTCCCCTCAGTATGCTCTGGATTGGCTGCAGAGGTGCGGTCTGGCGCATACGGATGAGGTTTCCTTGAATCGTATGGCCGAGCATCTAGCTTTGGCCAGAGTTCTTGTCGAGTGCGAACGAACAGAAGAAGCGTCGTACCTCTTGGATCGATTGTATGTTGTATTACACGAGGAAGACCGTCTGCGCGATCGAATCAAAGTAGTGATTCTGCAAAGTATAAATCTCCAGCGGGCGGGTCAATCAGAGGCCGCTCTCTTGAAGCTGGAGACGGCTCTGCACTTGGCGGAACCAGAGGGCTACATTCGCAGCTTCATAGACGAAGGCCCGATGATGGCGGAGATGCTATCCTCGTATTTGAAGATACAGCGAGGCGGCAACTCCAGAAGTAATCCTCCGGTTTCCATGGCCTATGTGAAGCAGCTGCTTCAAGCTATGAATGTCACGTCAGAAGAGGAACGATCACTTAAAGAAACCCTAACGGAGCAAGAAGTGAGAATATTACTATTAATAGGTAGTGGATTGTCGAACAAAGAAGTGGCCCATCACCTGAACATCACGAGCGAAACCGTAAAGTCGCATATCAAAAATATGTATAGAAAGCTTGGCGTGAACAATCGGGTACAAGCGCTACAGCTTGTCCAACAACTAGAAACACTTACATAGAGCTTATCCCCCATATTATTG
>NZ_JBFUIX010000107.1:0-16979 GCF_056401635.1 Paenibacillus sp. P4_E11
TCCGCGCACGGGCAAGCGTGAAGGTTCAGTTGGAGCCTTATTTGGAGGAGCCGATCTTTAAAGAGTATGAAGGGATGAATCAACGATGAAGTGCACGGACATTCAAGACATGCTTGCAGAATATTGGGATTTGCCGGAGAAGGACGAACGTCGTCAAGTGGTCGACGCTCATCTGGAGTCGTGCGAAGCGTGCATGGAGGAATTCACAATCTGGGAAGAAAGTACCCAACTCATTAAGGATACCGTAGGTACGATGGAAACCATTCCTCAGTATGAGCCGATGTCGACCCAGGTAATGAAGCGGATCTATGACGGTGAGAAGTGGCGGATGCCTGTGGCGGATAAGATCTATTCGATCTCCTTCGCGCTGCGTCGTAATGTCACCATCGCCATCGCATTCTGCATGAGTCTCTTTCTTGTAGGTCTTCTGCTAGCCATATTCCAAACTTCGCCCGGATCAAACACATACTCCGCCGAGAGCAACGCCATCTATGGCTTGAAGCCAGTGGCCGTAGCTAATGGCAGCCCAGATTCGACCAAGTCGAAGCAGATGGCCGTCTCCATTGCGACCGCGAGTATTAAGGAACCGACATTGATTCGAATGGGGCCGATTCGCACTTACCCCGATTATTTCGTTATATTGTCTCTACTTGGGCTGACCAGTACGCTGCTCATTATGAACTGGTTGTCCCGTACTAAAGCTTAACTATCCTAAAGCCTCTGCTGAGGCTTTATTTTTTTGTGAATCGGAAGTATCATCATAGTACTAACGCATCAAGGTGGGATTGAAATGGAATGGGGATTTATTCGTCATGGCAGCACAGACTGKAATGCATCAGGCAGGCTGCAAGGACAAAATGATATTGAGCTGAATGAGGAAGGGCGCAGACAAGCTGGGTTGCTGGCCAAGCGGCTCAAGCATGAGGGCTGGACCGTTATCGTTAGCAGTGATCTCAAGCGTGCCTTCGAGACTGCTGTGATCCTGGCTAGCGAGTTGGGGATCAAGGAGATCCGGATGGACTCCAGGCTCAGAGAACGCACGCATGGACGCCTGGATGGGACTACACTGGAAGAACGAATCACTCGATGGGGTGAGCAATGGAAGACGCTAGATCATGGCGTAGAGACGGATGAAGAGCTGTTCGCACGGGGGAAGTTGAGTCTGAACGAGCTTATGGCCGAATACGCCCATGACAAAGTGTTGGTCGTTAGTCATGGAGCATTTATCGGTACGATGCTGAATGGACTGTTGGATGAAATGCCGCCGGGTCTGCTGCAAAACACGGGGCTCAGCATCGTTCATTATGACTCAAACAAGTGGCGATGTGAAAAGTACAACTGTACGGAGCATTTACAGGAGTCGACTTCATAGTAGAGCAATTAATTTTTAACCGAAAGACGGAAACCAATCGGACAGATGTTGCACATGATATAGGAAGCGCTGACGGTGCTTATGCTTCGAAGAAGGCTGACCGTAAGGTACAGCTCACTAGGAGGTATGTACCATGTTGGAACAAAGCTATCAGGTGCTGGATCGTCTAAGATTGCCGCACGGCCTGTATTTGGCAAGCTTATCCGAGCATTATGCTTATGTATGGCTGAGAGACACTGTCTATATGTCGTGGCCGTATTTGAACAAATCAGGAAATACGTATGAACGGGCATATGGCCGTATGCTCGATTTGTTCCGGGACATGGAGTGGAAGCTGGACATATTGTGCAAGGTTAAGCCCGTCTGGGAATGGGAATACGTGCATGCGCGATACCGGGCTGAGGACGTTACCGAGATTCATGATCAGAGCTGGGGCCATGTGCAGCACGACATGATTGGTGCGTTCCTCTTCGGGATCGGTGCAGGGACAGCAGCGKGGAAGTCCATCATGCGCGATCAGAAAGATCGAGATATTGTGCAAAAGCTCGTCCGGTATCTAGATAACGTACAATACTGGAGCGATCCGGACAATGGGATGTGGGAAGAAGGGAGAGCTGTTCATACCTCCTCCGTGGGTGCATGCGCAGCCGGATTGAAGGCCGTTCAGCCGTATGTGGACGTTCCCGATCCACTCATACAAGCTGGACTGAAGTCGGTATTGGCTTTATTTCCTAATGAGTCTGTAGACCGTCCGACAGATCTGGCTCAGCTTAGCCTTGTGTATCCTTATCGGTTATTCACCGGCTTATTGGCCGAGACCGTCGTTACCCGAGTGGAGCAACATCTGCTCAGAGCTCGTGGCGTCATTCGATATGCCGGGGATAGCTACTACAGCACATTGGAGGGGGAACACGGCCGAGGACACGCCCCAACCTTCTATGAGGGAACAGAAGCGGAATGGACATTCGGTCTGCCGTGGCTTGCTCTCTGTCACTTTGAACTCGGTAATCAGGGGCGTGCCGAACACTATGTCCGTTGGACAGAAGACATCATGTTGGAGTCRGGCATATTGCCCGAACTATACTTCAGTCAGACGAACCGGCCGAATCCGAATACACCGTTAGGTTGGAGCAGCGCCATGTATATATTAGCCAAGGAAGCTGCTCACAGCACTGGAATGCAATAGGAATGGACTGAACCTCTGCGTATAGATGCGGAGGTTTTTTTATTGCACAGAACACGTAGACGTTTATTTTCCTGAAATATACCGATACTGAGTCATAGAATCAGGAGTAAGAAACGCTTGAGTTTATGCTTACGAAGTGCGTTTCTGCGAAACGCTTGAGGAGGTCCTACTATGAATCTGGCGGATATGTTGTGCTATGCGGATATTCAGCAATTGAGCAGTATTGCGAATACGTATGACTGTCAATGCAATGGGCATTCCAAGAACGAGCTCATCCAATCGATCCTCTCCAAGGTGAACCGCCGAGACGTGTTCGAGCAGCAGTTGACGAAGCTAAGCATGGAAGATATCCGGTTTCTGAATTCTATCGTATTCGATAAACGTGATTTGTTCAGTCTGGAAGAATTGGTCGCAAGAGCCCGTCTGTCGAACTTTACCCCAACGGGACCCGTAACGCCGGCATCTCTTGGACAGATGACGCCTCCTGCTCCTCAAGATAAGAAAGCCGCTGACAACTGGAACCCGCGCGAAATGATCGCCAAGTTCAAGCATAGTGGCTGGTTGTTTAATGGATATTCGCAGCAAACACGCTATTTGTACCAATTTCCTCAAGATTTGAAGCGGCGTTTCACAGAGACGTTAGCACAGCAATATCAGAACGAATTAACTTATACCGATGAGCCGCCCGTGTATCGCGATGAACAGCGGCTAATTGTCGACGATATATATCACTTGCTTCATTACGTCTACCACCAGGAAGTACCGCTGACGGCTGATGGATCGATGTACAAGCGTTCGTTGCAGCAAATATTGGATCGTTTCGCGGTGACTGAGGATCTGCCAAAGGCTGTCTGGCGATTCGGCTATGGCCGGCGATTCAAGGACTTCCCTAACCGCTTCTCGCTGATCTATGACTATTGTTACTATCAGGATCTGCTTGAAGAACAAGAGAGCGGGCTCGTAGTAACAGATAAGGGCAAGCAGGCCGTTCTGGAAGGACGCCGGGAAGATTTGTCCCAAGTGTACCGAATATGGTTCAAGCTGTACAAAAATCCGATTCCGAACTTGCAATCGATCGTGTATTGGATGGATCGGTTGGCAAGAGACTGGATTCGCGTAGAAGCGCTAGCCCGCGTATTGTGTCCGCTCATCCGGCCGTTCTACTACGATACGTCCGAATCGGTGTTCGAACAGCGGATATTACAGATGATGATGCATCTGGGTCTAATCCGGCTAGGGGAAGACGAGCTGCAAGGCCAGGTAGTGCGGATGACGAAGCTGGGCACGGGTATTGTGACCGGTACGTACGTGGCTGAGGAAGAGAAGATTGCGCTGCAGATTGACAATTTGTCCTTCCCTTGCTAGAATCACTCCTCAACAAGTCCAATTTATGGAACGGAGTGATCACGATGTTACATCCTTACAAACAATTCAATCCGCAGCTTCATCCTACGGTATTCATAGCTGCAGGTGTACAACTGATCGGCGACGTAGAGGTGGAAGAAGACTGCTCCATATGGTATAACGCTGTGCTGCGGGGTGATCTGGCGCCCGTTCGTATCGGAGCCAGGACGAACATTCAGGATGGCTGTATTGGTCATGTGAATACGAATCAGCCATTAATTGTCGAGTCGGACGTATCGGTCGGTCATGGTGCAATCATTCACGGTTGCACGATAGGCAGAGGCACATTAATTGGAATGGGGGCGATTGTACTAAACGGCGCAAACATCGGTGAATATGCTTTAATAGGAGCGGGTTCGCTCGTAACGGAGAACACAAAGATTCCACCTTACACTCTTTCACTTGGATCGCCGGCTAAAGTGGTCCGGGAATTAAACGAACACGATTTGCAGCGGATGAAACGTACGATGGAAAGCTACGTTCAGAAGGGAAGAGAATATAGGCTGGAGTGAAGAAACACATATCCTGAAGGCGAAGGCACTTCGGTGCCCTTATGGTGGGAGGTATGTCTTGTGGAAAAAATGGACGTTTCTGGCTATGCAGCCATGTTGGGTTTACTTGCAGAGATGATACTAGACGAAGCCGTGAAGAAGCATAAAAGGCAGACACTCTATCAGGAGATCGATAACGCACTCGCTCGGGGAGATGAGGCCTCGTTTCTTGACCTGACACGCGAATTGAAGCTGTTGCAGTCTTGAATCGTACCGTATTGTGCTCGAGTAGATATAACATTATGCATCTCCAAGCCTCACGTATTATAGTGGGGTTTATTTTTTTTAGTCCTGGGGTAATTTGAAATTGTATGGTCACAAATGTGTCAGAATCAGTAAAGCTGTTCCTGCAGCGGTCTGATATAATAACATCGAATGATCGATTCAATAGGGGGCCAATTTATGTCGTATGTGATCGCCATCCTTGTCATCCTGGCAGCAGCACTTGCCGGCACATTATGGGTAGGCTTATCCAAAGAGAACCAAAGAGCAGATGGCAATTATGACCGTAAAACCGGAGCCAAAACAAGAACCCGTAATCTAGTTCTGTTTTACATCATATTTACTGTACTGTTGATCATCATATTCGTGATGTTCGCACGGTCCTAACATAGGGTAGAGGTAAGGAGGACATAGGAATGAAATTTAACGATATCGATCGTAAAGAATGGTTCAAGCTCAAGCCTTACTTAGACACGTGTCTACTCCCGGTAACAGGGTTAGACGGAACAGAAGAACCGTGGGAGGCTGCTCAGGAATTGGAATTTCTTAGAAGCCTGCTGGAATTCGTTGAGATTCCTTATAAAGGACGAACGGTTACATATCCTGCACTGCATTATGTGAACTATGATGCTCCAGCTACAGAAGCGATTGATCTGGTGTGTGAGCGGTTGAAGAAGTCCGGGTTCCGCTATGTCATTGTATTAACAGGACTTCCTGCTGCGATCCCAACACCACTCACTCATGCCGACGTTGTATTGTGCCCACAAGACGCGGAGGGACGCACGATGAACAGTGAGGCGTTCAAGGAGAAGGTAGATGCAAGTGTACGAGCGTTATGGAAAAGCAGTTCAGTGGATGAATCTTCAGAGAATGAAACCAAAACCGTGTATTAATGGAAAATAAATTGCAAACGATATAGAAGAGCAGATGAGATGTGACAAATTCGTTAACAAAGATAAGGATCATTTCAGTTCGGATTGGATTTGTGTTCCATCCATTCTTGACGCCCCACATGACGTAAGCTATTATAGTTATGTCCTGCATCAAATCGCATATTTGCGTAATTATTAATATGCGAATTGATGTGCAACAAATCGTAAATTGGGTCATGTGCAATGTGCGAAATGTTGCTACTGTATCGTGCGAAGAAGTGTCGAATAACGACTGAGATACAACTGTATAAAGGGGGTAGAAGACTCATGCATGAAGACAACAACCATACCGAGAAACCAAGAGCACGACGTGAGATGTCTCGTCGTCRATTCCTTTCCTATACCCTCGGTGGAACGGGAGCATTTTTGATGGCAGGGCCGGTCATTCCGATGATTCGATTCGCTGTCGATCCTATCTTGAAGCCGAAAGGCGAAGGCGCTCTCGTGAAGGTTGTAGAGGAGAGCAAAATTACAAACGAACCCAAATCGTTCAAGTTCACTGTTCATCAAGTGGATGGCTGGTATGAGAGCGATGCGGAAGTGGAAGCTTGGATCATGAAGGATGAAAAAGGCAGCATCTACGCTTTGTCGCCAACATGTAAGCACTTGGGTTGTACGGTTAACTGGAATTCTGATTCCAGGTTCCCGAACCAATTTTTTTGCCCGTGCCACGAAGCGCATTACACCAAAGAAGGTAAGAACGTTGCAGTTGCACCAGCGCCACTTGACGAGTTCGTTGTGAAAGTGGATAACGGCTTCGTGTATTTAGGGAAAATCCAGCCGAATCAACATGTTGTGAAATAAGGAGGCGTTTCGATCAAATGTTGAAAAATATGTATAATTGGATCGACGAGCGTCTTGATATTACGCCAATGTGGAGAGATGTAGCGGATCACGAAGTTCCGGAACACGTAAACCCGGCTCATCATTTCTCCGCTTTCGTATACTGCTTCGGCGGCTTGACGTTTTTCATCGTCGTAATTCAAATTTTATCGGGAATGTTCTTGTCCATGTATTACACGCCCGATATCATTAATGCTTATGCCAGTGTCGACTATTTGCAGCACCAGGTTGCCTTCGGCGTTATTGTTCGCGGGATGCATCACTGGGGAGCGAGTTTGGTTATTGTAATGATGTTCCTACATACGCTTCGCGTGTTTTTCACAGGATCGTACAAGGCTCCTCGYGAAATGAACTGGGTCGTGGGAATGTTGATTTTCTTCGTTATGCTAGGCCTAGGTTTCACCGGTTACTTGCTTCCTTGGGACAACAAAGCTTACTTTGCAACCAAGGTTGGGATCTCGATCGCAGCGTCCGTACCATTCATCGGGGATTACATTAAAACCTTGATGCAAGGTGGAGAAATCGTTGGTGCAGAGACATTAACCCGATTCTTCGCGATCCACGTGTTCTTCTTACCGGCAGCACTGCTTGCCTTGTTGGGTGGCCACTTCTTCATGATCCGCAAGCAAGGCATTTCCGGACCGCTATAGTACCCCACGAAGTGATGATGAGACTTGGAAGTGTTTCCGAGTACTCTGCGGGGAACCCACAACGACAAGAAGGAGGAAATACACTTGGCGCACGGTCATAATTCGAATGAGAAGATTGTGTACGTTGGGGACTCCCGCGTGCAGAAAAAAACGGAAAAGTTGATCCCGCGGGATTATACAGCTTATCCAGGAAAGTCCGAAGCGTTCGTACCGAACTTCCTTCTGAAGGAATGGATGGTTGGAGCAGTTGTGCTTGTGGGAATCCTAGTATTGGTTATGGCGGAGCCAGCACCACTGGGATATCCGGCCGATCCGCTCAACACTGCTTTCATCCCGATGCCGGACTGGTACTTCCTGTTCATGTACCAATTGCTGAAATACCCGTATACGTCTGGTGATTACGTTATATTCGGAACCTTAATATTGCCGGGGTTGCTGTTCGGCGGCTTGATGCTGGCTCCTTTCCTGGATACAGGCAAGCAGCGTAGATTCTACCGTCGTCCGATTGCTTCGACGCTCATGATTCTTAGTCTGATCGCAACGATAAACTTAACGATTGCGTCTTGGTCACACTATCAGCATGAGTTGGAAGACAAGAACATCATTCCCGAGCATATCAAGCGTGAAGAGGAAATGAACGCAGCGAAAAAAGCCGGTGGCGGCGGAACGGCAGCAGCGAAGCCTGCAGCCGGCGCTCAACTGGTCGCTTCAGACGATCCTGGTTATACAGTTTATCAGAAAGCTTCTTGCGTGAACTGTCATGCCAAAGACCTGAAGGGTGTAAGCGGTATGCCTGCCCTTCGCGGAATCGGTGATAAGCACAGCAAGGACGAGATCATGAACATCGTGAAGACCGGTACCAAGGGCGGAATGCCTCCTCAATACGAGGATAACAAGAAAAAAGGGCTGACCGATGCAGAAATCGATTCGATGGTAACATGGCTGTCGAAGCAGAAGAAGCAATAGCAGCAAAAATGAGATACCCGAAACCTGACCGAGCGATGGTCAGGTTTTTTTCTGAGGAGGGAGATTCCCATTGTCTGACATGCTGGCATGGTTCCGTACAATGTTATACAACCGCACCATGGTGGTGCTATTATTCGTCTTCAACCTCATTGGCACGATCGGCGGCTACATGTGGTATGGGGAACAACTTATTTATACAGCTGACAACCAGGGTGTATTATACTTGCCTTTCGTACCAGACAGCCCTACCGCTTCCTTGTTCTTCACGATTGCCATGTTGCTGTTGTTGCTAGATAAGCGTCTCAGGGACTCATTCCCAGGACGATTGGCAGTCGCCTTCGGGATCATTACATGCGTGAAATACGGGATCTGGGCAGTTACGATGATATTCGCTGGAGCTGCGCAGGGAGATGTGCTCGTGTGGCAAGATTGGATGCTGGTCATCACGCATCTAGGCATGGCCATTGAAGCGCTGCTATTCGTCGGGCTATTCACACTAAGGCCGATTCATTTCCTGCTCGTCGCATTATGGATGTACTTGAACGACTTTCTGGATTACCATCGAGATATTTACCCTTGGCTCCCTAAAGTGCTCAGAGATGATCTCGCCTCCATCGAGGCGTTTACGTTGTCGCTCAGCTTGTTCAGTCTTATGTTAGTTGCAATCGTATATCGATGGTCTAAAAATGGACAACCCCCCATACGCTAATCGTAGCGGTAGTTAAGCTGGATCAGGGGTTGTCTCGCCGGACAAGCATCCATTTCGGGCATCCCCAACGATACTAAAGGGGGATGCCTGATGTTTGTTCACAGACGTTATCTAAGATGGTGCTTATTGATTACATTCATTGTAATGGCGGTATGGATTAGCGGCTGCTCGAAGAAAGTAGTGGAGAAATCGAGCAGTCAAGTTCAGCCGGAAGCTGTGAAGCAAGTAGAACAATTGAATGTGGCGGCGGACGAGATGTACAGCAAGGTTGTGGAAGGAGACGTTACTACTGCGAGGACGAAGCTGAATGAGATTGGGGATAAGCTAACCCAGATCCGATTCAATAGCATAACTACAGTAGAAGGCGTGCAAGCTCTGACCGATTCTGTCGTCGCAGCGAAGCGGGAATTGAATGCAGTAGCCTATTCCAAGCTAGAGGGCCAACAGGCGGCAGCAAGAGTGCGACTCGCGACAGACGCCTTGACACATAAGCACGAGCCGATGTGGCTGCAATACTATAAAGGAATGAAGGACAATGTCGGGAAATTGCTTCATGCCGTACAAGCTGCCAAGGTAGAAGATGCCCTTGTTTCTTATAACAGCCTTTCCGAGCAGTATCAAGTGATTCGTCCTTCCGTTATCATTAGTCGGACTCCCTCTGAAGTAGAGCGAATTGAATCCTTATTCTCGTTCGTGAATACACAGTTGCATGCGACCAGGTGGGATTTGAACAATATTACCGGAGGAATTGATCATCTGAACACAACGTTGGATCTCATCTTTCAGCGGAAAGATTCAGCAGCATTCGTTCCCTTTGTGGAGCCTTCCAATCCAGTCCTAAGCATCGCCTTCCTCAGTGCTATTATCATCGCAGTGCTTGCGTTTGCGGCTTGGCGAATTTTTCAAGTGGAACGAAACATTGTTGGTGGACGAAGCGGAAAAAATCGAAATGACAAATTTTTGAAATAATAGCTATTACTCATTCCGGAACCCTTCACCAAGTACATCATGCACATCGGTAATAATAATGAACGCTAGGGGATCAATACTCTTCACAAGCGACTGCAGTGTTCTCATTTCATGCCGGGCCACAACACTATAGACAACTTCCTTGTTAGTCTTGGAATAAGCGCCTCGAGCTGCGAACAGCGTAACACCCCGATCCATCTCCCGGGTGATCGCTTCCGCTACTTCAGGCGCTTTATCTGTTATGATCGTGAACGCCCGTGCAGCATAGGCCCCTTCTGTAATGAAATCGATGATTTTGGAGGCAATGAACACGGCAACTAGTGTATAGAGCACTTTCTCTTTCGAGATGTAGAATAAGGACGCACCAATAACGATCACATCAATAGATAGAATGACTTGTCCCATGCTCCAGCCCTTCTTCTTGGAGATGAGCCTGGCGATAATGTCGGTCCCGCCCGTTGTTGCCCCGAACCTCAGTACGATGCCTAGTCCCAACCCAAGCGTGACCCCCGCATACAAGGTCGCAAGGAAATAATCTTCTTTGGTCTGAAAGGGAACGATCCAACCCTTATGAATGGACACCTCCATCACCCGCAGAAATAAGATAAGTGATAATGTACCGAATATCGTATACATTATAGCTTTGCGGCCGAATGCACGCCACCCGACGACGAATAGAGGAATGTTCAGCACGAGCGCGGTCATAGATGTAGGGATGCCTAACGCGTAGTTGAGCAGTAAAGCGATCCCGGTCAATCCGCCTTCCATCAGCTCGTTAGGAATGACGAAATAATACAAGCCAAATGCATAAATGGCTGTCCCAAGTACAATGGGCAGAAGGATACGGAGCTGTACTTTCGTTTGATGAACCATAGGGGGCACCTCATAAGAGTAATGGAGAAACGGTAATAGATAGCAATTGATCTCATTATAGCGAAAAAAGATTTGTGTTCAAAACTCCGATGCGTTAACATGTTAAATAGTAAAAAACGATGGGAGACTAGGGGATCTATGGCCGACAAATCGTTAAAGGAAATGCAAGGCGAGGTGGACGCCTACATATCCCAATTCAAGGAAGGTTACTTCAGTCCGTTAGCAATGCTGGCTCGTATGTCTGAAGAAGTAGGTGAGCTGGCCCGGGAAGTGAATCATCAGTTCGGGGAGAAGCCCAAGAAATCAACGGAGGCTGACAACTCGATTGAGCTGGAGCTTGGTGATATTCTATTCATCACGATCTGTTTCGCCAACTCATTAGGGATTGATCTGACTGAAGCGCATGATCGGGTGATGCACAAGTTCCAGACCAGGGACGCCGACCGATGGACAAAAAGGATCACCGAAGAAAGGTAATCGTCATATGCTATAGGTGAGGTGAAGCATATGGATGGGGATCATAAAATCAAGCAAGCCTACAAATCGATTCTGAATCACGACTTTGAGCAAGCCATTGAATGGTTCCAGCAAGCCGTAAGCGAAGAGCCGAACAATGCCGAGTATCACTATAGGCTATCGATCACATATGCGAGAAGCAATAAGCTCATCTCCGCGATGGAGCATGCAAGACATGCTGTCCGCCTGCAGCCGGATCAATTCGTATTCCGGTATCATTATCGTAACGTAAGAGCGCGTGAGCTTGTGACCGAAGCAGGCCGCTGGATGGAGAACGAGGGTGGCGACCTGAATCGTGCAGTGACGAAACTGAAGCAAGCTATTCAATTGGATGTGTTGTGCTTGGAAGCCTACGTGTTGTTGGCTGTAGCCTATATGGGCTTACAACGCTACTCGCTTGCTGAAGCCGCCATCAAGGAAGCATTGAAGCTTGATCCACAGCGTGAAGACATACTCATTCTGCAACAACAGCTTGAACAAAGAGAACAAACGATGAAACGATAAAGGAGAATTACAGATGAACGCGACAATTAAAGTAGCAGTAGCCGGAGCAAGCGGAAGAATGGGGCAGGAAGTAGTCAAGATGGTGTTAGGCGATCCCACCCTGCAGTTAGTGGCGGCTATCGATCGCACGAACGAAGGGACTGACATTGGTCGTCTGGTTGGTAATGAAGAATGTGGTGTACGAATAAAGTTGGATCTGGACTCGGCGTTGTTAGAGACACAAGCCGATGTGTTGGTAGACTTCACGACACCACATTCTGTCATTGCTAACGCGAAGATCGCGATCCGTAATCACGTAAGGCCAGTTATTGGGACGACCGGGTTCACCCCTGAGGACGTTGAAGAGTTGGACAAGCTATGTATCGAGAACGGGATTGGCGGAATCATCGCTCCGAACTTCTCGATTGGAGCGATTCTGATGATGAAGTTCGCTGCCCAAGCGGCGAAATATATGCCGCATGTTGAGATTATTGAATACCACGGCGACCAGAAGCTGGATGCTCCATCGGGAACCTCGATCAAGACAGCTGAACTGATTGCTGCTAATCGCGAAGAATTCCGTCAAGGCAATCCGAATGAGGAAGAAACGATTGATGGCGCCCGTGGTGGTCTGTACAACGGATTCCGCATTCACAGTGTTAGACTGCCAGGTGTATTCGCTCAGCAGGAAGTCATATTCGGGGGTTTCGGGCAAACGTTGAAAATTCGTCACGATTCCTACGATCGTGCAGGGTACATGCCAGGTGTTAATATCGCGGTTAAGAAAGTGATGGACTTGAAGGGGATCGTGTACGGATTTGAACATTTTGTAGACTAAACGGATTTACATAGAACCCGGCAGCCGGTCGAACAGTCGGAATGCTGGAGCGGAGGGATTACCATGTTAAACATTGCGCTTATTGCCCATGACCGAAAAAAAGAAGAGATGGTCAATTTTATAACTGCCTACCAGCAAGTATTTCGAGGCCATAAACTGTTCGCAACAGGTACAACTGGCACGCGCATAATGGAAGCCACCGATCTTCAAATACACCGTTTCATGTCTGGACCTCTAGGCGGTGACCAACAAATTGGCGCGTTAGTCGCCAAAAACGAGATGGATTTACTAATATTCTTGCGCGACCCGCTGATGGCTCAGCCTCATGAACCGGATATTATAGCTTTACTTCGTCTATGTGACGTGCAAGGAATTCCGTGCGCCACGAACATTGCAACGGCCGAGCTGCTAGTTAAATCCCTCGACAGAGGTGATTTCGGCTGGAGAGAGCTCGTTCACAAATATAAGCCAGGTGAAGTGGAATGAGTCAGGCTCCATTAGATATTCTCATTATGGGTGCTCATCCTGATGATGCGGAGATTGGTATGGGTGCAACGATCGCCAAGCATACGAAGGCGGGGTATCGGGTTGGGATATGCGACTTGACCTACGCCGAGATGTCTTCCAATGGCACCGTCGAAACGCGGCAAGCTGAAGCTGCGGCTGCTTCGCAAGCATTGGGATTGACGCTACGGACGAACTTGGGGTTGCCGGATCGTGGTCTGTTCATCAATCCAGCCTACATAGAGGCCATTACTCTCGAAATCCGCCGACATCGGCCATCAATCGTATTCGCCCCTTATTGGATGGACCGCCACCCGGACCACGTAGCTTGCAGCCAGTTGGTACAGGAAGCGGTATTCAATGCAAAGCTGAGAAAATATGCGCCTGAAGCCGGACTCGAAGCTGTGACGGTCGCGCAATTATATTTTTATTTTATTAATGACGTGTATGAGGCTGACTTGATCGTCGACGTGACGGATCACTATGAGCAGAAACAGCAATCATTGTTGGCTTATGGTACACAGTTCATGCCTGCTAGGAACGACAATTCTTTTGTAGCCACACCACTCAATCAGGGCTATCTGGAACGGATCGAGGCACGGGATCGGCTATTCGGACAAAAATGTGGAGTTCCTTATGGGGAAGGTTTTGTAAGCAAGCTGCCTTATCCTGTTCATCTATTCTGACGGGATACGGAATACAATGTATTAGACAGGAGAATACGAAGAAGGAGCATCAGAAGCTAGTGTCTTTAAGGCCAGCGTTTTGACGCCCTTCTTTTAACGATTCAGTAAGTATAACTTTGCAGATTGTTCATCGTCTCGGCAAACGCACGGCTTCAAAGAATGCCGTTAGGCGTTTATCCTTGTTCAACTACAGGAGGAATCGGCTTGAGCGACAAATTGAAAATCGGTATTACCTGTTACCCGTCATTGGGAGGATCGGGAGTCGTCGCTACAGAGTTGGGAAAACTGCTGGCGGAAAAAGGCCATGAAGTCCATTTCATTACGCATAGCGTGCCATTCCGTCTTGGCAAATTTCATAAGAATATTTTCTATCATGAAGTGGAAGTCAGCAACTATTATGTGTTCAAATACCCGCCATATGACCTGGCACTTGCAAGTAAGCTGGCTCAGGTAGCCAAGATGGAGAAGCTGGACCTGCTTCACGTGCATTATGCGATCCCGCATGCGGTAAGCGCTTTTCTAGCCAAGGAAATGGTCGGTACCGATCTGAAAGTGGTCACAACTTTACATGGAACAGACATTACTGTGCTTGGGCAAGACGAGTCGCTGAGTGACATAATTAAGCTAGCCTTGGAGAAGAGTGACGCGGTAACCGCGGTTTCCCAAGATTTAATTAAAGAAACGTATAACTCGATTAATACGAATATTCACATCGATCTTGCTTATAATTTTGTGGATAAACGGGTTTACTATCCGCGTGATGTGGCGACCCTGCGTAGAGAGTATGCTAGACCGGATGAGAAGCTGCTCATTCACATTTCCAACTTCCGCCCTGTCAAGCGAGTAGGGGATGTAGTGGAAATATTCGCTCAGGTGAACAAGAAAGTCAATTCCCGTCTGATGTTCGTCGGCGAAGGTCCGGAATTGTCCAAGATGATCTGTAAAGTCAAGGAGATGGGTTTAACCGACAGGGTGCTGTTCTGCGGTAAGCAAGATGACATAGCTCAAGTTATTTCACTAGCCGATGTGATGCTGTTGCCCTCCGAGAAGGAAAGTTTCGGTCTGGTCGCCCTGGAAGCCATGGCTTGTGGCGTACCTACAGTCGGCTCGAATGCGGGTGGTATCCCGGAATTGATCACTCATGGCGAAACCGGGTACCTTGCGGAAATCGGCGATACGGAGAAGATGGCTGAGCATGCGATCGCGCTCTTGACCGACCCTCAGCTGTACGAGTCGATGTCGAAGGCTTGCCTGGAACGAGCTCGTACGAAATTTTGCAACGATTTGATCACGATTCAGTATGAGGAAATCTATTATCGGGTGTTGGGTCGACCAATGCCGATGTACAATGTGGATGAACTTTGTAAGGCTTGATGTAAGACCGGAAATGAGACTTACGATTCATTCCTTGTTGAAGCAGAAGCGGCGCCGTTCCAAGTGAAAAAGGACCCTTTTGCTCAAACATCTTGTTTGAACCTCCCTTGATTGCTGTAAGGACATAGTGGTGGGTGGGAGGTTCAAGCCAAAACTCGCCAGGGTCCTCTTTTTCACTTTCCACTCCTGGGTCCACGATGGATTGACAGTCACGAAAGTCGGCTTGCAGCACGAGAAAGGCCAACCGCAGGAGCTATAGGCGAAAAAAAGAGGCTGTCGATTAACTGTTGATAGAAGCAAAAACGGCCGTTCCAAGTGAAAAAGGACCCCTTTAGCTCAAACATCTTGTTTGAACCTCCCTGATTGTATAAGGGATCAAGTGGTATGGAGGTTCAAGCCAAAACTCGCTGGGGTCCTCTTTTTCACTTTCCACTCCTCTTGTCCACAGTGAATCGACAGCCTCAAAAATCGGCTTGCAGCTCGAAAGAGGCCAACCACAGGAGCTGTAAGCCTCAAAAATCGGCTTGCAGCACGAAAAAGGCCAACCGCAGGAGTTGTAAGCCGAAAAAGTCGGCTTGCAGCGCGAGAAAGGCCACCCACAGGAGCTGTAAGCCGAAAAAGTCGGCTTGCAGCACGAAAAAGTCCAACCACAGGAGTTGTAAGCCGAAAGAATCGGCTTGCAGCACGAGAAAGGCCAACCGCAGGAGCTGTAGTAGACGTTCCCTTTAGTTTCATATTTCTAACCGCGAATGTCTTTTCCAACCTTATATAGCTTAGTAATACGAATTTGTTTTGTCGATGCTTAAGGAGAGTGTAACTGATGTCTGAGCGAATGGAACAAGTTGGCAGGAAGTTGCTCATGCAGCTTGTTTCTCACGGTTGCGAGGCATACTGGGTTGGCGGCTGTGTCAGGGACAAGCTGCTGGGCCGACCGTTGAAAGACATCGATATCGCCACTTCCGCCAAGCCGGAAGACGTCATGCGTTACTTTCCCCATTCGATTCCAACTGGACTCCAGCACGGTACGGTTACCGTTGTAGAGGACGGAATACCGTTCGAGATCACTACGTACAGGCGAGAAGCGGAATATGAGCAGCATCGTCGTCCGAAGCAAGTGGAATACATATCGGATTTGAACGAAGATTTGCAGCGTCGGGATTTCACGATGAATGCGATTGCGATGGACGTCGCGGGTGTTATTATCGATCCTTTTGACGGGCAAGGTGATATGCGTAAGGGCATTCTTCGTTGCGTAGGGGATGCTCGCGCAAGATTCGAGGAGGATGCGTTGCGCATGCTGCGTTGCATACGCTTCGCATGTGAATACAGCATGACGATTGAGTGCGATACTTGGCAGGCCCTGCTTGTCCATGCGCCGCTACTTCAGCATATTGCCATGGAGCGTGTGCAGGCGGAGCTGGACAAGATTATTGGCGGAGCTGGCCCCGATCTAGGCATCCGATTGCTGGAGGAGAGTGGGCTGCTCACTTATACGAAGGAAAAGTTACCGTGGCCGATTGCAGACGAGTTGCAGTCCGATAACTTCTCGGGTATGGAAAATGGACAAGCTCTGTGGATAGGTCAATTGGTTGAGCTCGAAGGCACAGACTTGCGTTGGGCGTATTGGTTGCTGCAGATGGGGGTTTCTGCCGAGGCAGCGAAAGCAGGATTTGCAGAACTTCGATTCTCCGTAAGCAAAAGCGCCTCCATCACAGCATTGTTACGCGTGCAGGAGTGGATGGAGGCTTGGCTGGGCGAGCGCACAGGCGCKGCTAGCGCGGCACCGCCGAGCGCCGCAGGCGCCGACGCGCCGCTGCGCGAGGCGCTGGCGCGCGCCAGCGTGCGCTACGGCGCCGACGCCGTGCGCGGCTGGCTGCGCCTGCTCGCGCCAGGCGCCGCTG
>NZ_JBFUIX010000108.1:0-16910 GCF_056401635.1 Paenibacillus sp. P4_E11
AACTTGTGCAGCTTGTGCTTGATCAAGTCGCCTTTCACTGGCTTGCCGTCTACTAATTCCTGACGACGCACCCACACCTCATTCGCCGAGACACGCTCGACAACACCGTGGTGCTTGCTAACGATACATACGCCGGAGTCTTTCGCAGACTTGTGCTCCATCCCGGTTCCGACAAGCGGTGATCTAGGGATCAGAAGCGGAACAGCTTGACGCTGCATGTTCGAGCCCATAAGCGCACGGTTGGAGTCATCGTTCTCAAGGAACGGAATCAACGCGGTCGCTACGGAAACGACTTGCTTCGGCGAAACGTCCATGTAGTCAACTCGCTCGCGCGGCATGACCAAGTTGTCATCCTTGAAGCGAACGATGGCGGAATCTTCTGCCAACGTTCCAGCCTCTGTCAAGACGGCATTCGCTTGTGCGATAACATAGTTATCTTCCTCGTCTGCAGTCAAGTAGGCGATCTGGTCAGTTACAATACCGGTCTTCGGATCTACCCAACGATACGGCGCCTCAATGAAGCCGTACTCGTTAATCCGGGCAAAGCTGGACAAGGAGTTGATCAACCCGATGTTCGGACCTTCCGGYGTYTCAATCGGGCACATCCGTCCGTAGTGAGAGTGATGCACGTCCCGTACTTCAAAGCCAGCGCGTTCCCGTGTCAGACCGCCGGGTCCTAGTGCAGAAAGACGACGTTTGTGCGTCAACTCGGCCAATGGATTCGTCTGGTCCATAAATTGCGACAACTGGGAGCTACCGAAGAACTCCTTAATCGAAGCGATGACCGGACGAATGTTGATCAAAGCCTGCGGTGTAATAACGTTCGCATCTTGAATCGACATCCGTTCGCGCACTACGCGCTCCATCCGAGACAGACCGATACGGAACTGGTTCTGCAGCAGTTCGCCCACGGAACGCAATCTCCGGTTGCCGAGATGGTCAATATCATCTGTGCTGCCGATACCATGCAGCAAGTTGATGAAGTAGTTGATCGACGAAATAATATCGGCCGGTGTAATGTTCTTGACCGATTTATCAATAATCCCGTTGGCAATAATCTTAACGACCTTGCCATCTTCCAGTGGGGAGATTACCTTGATAGCTTGTAGAGGAATGCGGTCCGCATCCAATACACCGTTGCTGACTCCATACTCAGCGAATCCTACATCGGATTCCAAATAAGGCAGAATCTCGTCCAGAATACGGCGATCGATCATTTGTCCTGCTTCTGCTAGAATCTCTCCCGTATTCGCGTCAGCCAAAGTCTCTGCCAACCGTTGATTGAAGAGGCGATTCTTAATATGAAGCTTCTTATTAATCTTGTACCGACCGACGTTTGCCAAGTCATAGCGCTTCGGATCGAAGAATCGAGCAATCAGCAAGCTCTTAGCGTTATCCAGTGTCGGCGGCTCTCCCGGACGAAGACGCTCATAAATCTCGATCAGCGCTTTCTCCGTAGAATCGGTATTATCTTTGTCTAGCGTATTGCGAATATATTCATCATCGCCAAGTAAGTCTATAATCTCGGCATCCGTGCCAAACCCGAGTGCGCGCAGCAATACCGTAACTGGAATCTTCCGAGTACGGTCGATCCGAACATAGATAATGTCCTTCGCGTCTGTCTCCAGCTCAAGCCAGGCTCCACGGTTCGGAATGACCGTTGCCGTATAACTTTTCTTGCCGTTTTTGTCGACTTTTGTGCTAAAATATACGCTAGGGGAACGAACTAGCTGACTGACAATAACACGTTCCGCACCATTAATAATAAAGGTACCGGTCTCGGTCATGAGCGGGAAATCTCCCATAAACACTTCCTGCTCTTTCACTTCGCCCGTCTCTTTATTAATCAAACGAACTTTGACTCTTAATGGGGCCGCATAGGTAACATCGCGCTCCTTGGACTCGTCGACCGAATACTTCGGTTCGCCCAGGCTATAATCGATGAATTCCAATACCAAATTGCCTGTGAAATCCTGAATCGGGGAGATATCCTGGAACATCTCGCGCAATCCTTCGTCCAGAAACCACTGATATGATTTCTGTTGGATTTCAATCAGGTTAGGGACTTCCAGCACCTCATTAATTCGCGCATAAGTCCGGCGTTTGCGCCGACCGTATTGAACAGTATGACCCGCCAACTTTCATTCACCCCTCGCATCGAATCGAAAATCTTTGAAACAAAAAGAAGAAAAGCCTCGGTTGATCGCCATGAGGGCGTTGCAGTGAGACCTTTTTAAAAAAAATATCGGGCATTATAACCACGAAGACTTTCAACGTCTCCCATAGAGCTCGTACGTCCTTCGTAATGAAGGCACACGACACCCCAGCGAAACATGGCAGCAATTGCCAGAGTTCATACCATGTAGATTTTCCCAAAACGTAAACATTATACGTCATCGGGTGAAATATTATGCATGGCAGCCAAGAAAAAAATGTCTTGACATTTTAGCGAAGTAAAGACATATCGCCCATCCTAATACTGACATTTTATAATGATACCACACCAGGAAATCGTAGTCAAACTATTTTCATTGCATTTTCATAGATCAATCGACTTTATTTACGATTCTCGCTTAATGGCACGCAATATCCAATATCCTTTGACACGTTCAAGCTCTTCTACCCGACCGAACAGCTGCTCCAACTTCGTCGCCGCTGAGGGCGCACCCTGCTTTTTCTGAATCACTACCCAAAGCTCTCCATCTCCCCCTAGCTGCTCGTAGGCCTGTTCAAATATTGTATGAACCACCTGCTTGCCAGCCCGAATCGGAGGATTGGTCAATATCTTCGAAAACTTACGCCCTTGTACGCTTGCTAACAAATCGCTCTGCAGCACTTCTGCATTATCAATCCCATTCTGACGCATGTTGTCCACAGCTAATCCGACCGCTCGTTCGTTAATATCCACCAACGTCGCCGCACCTCGCTTCGCCAACCAAGCTGCAGTAAGTCCAATCGGCCCGTACCCGCAACCAACGTCCAACACCTGGTCATCAGGCTCTATCTTCATGGTGTTGATCAGGAGTCGGCTGCCGAAATCCAACCCGCGCTTGGAGAATACACCCGCATCGGTCGCGAACTTGAACCGCTTTCCCCGCAGGTCTTCTTCTATAATCCCCCGATCACTCAAGGCCGAAGGCTTTTCCGTATAATAATGATCCGACACTTGGGCTCCCTCCACCTTCCTATACACAACAATCCCCCTTTGAGGCCGTAGCCTCAAAAGGGGATCTATTGGAATTTCAACCCGATTGTGTAATCGAGATTACTTCACTTCTACAGTAGCGCCTGCTTCTTCAAGCTTAGCTTTCAATGCAGCTGCATCATCCTTGGAAATACGCTCTTTCAAAGGCTTAGGTGCGCCGTCAACCAGGTCTTTCGCTTCTTTCAAGCCAAGGCCAGTGATTTCGCGAACGACTTTAATAACGTTGATCTTCGAAGCGCCTGCATTCATCAGGATCACGTCGAACTCGGATTGCTCTTCTACTTCAGCTACTGCTGCTCCGCCGCCAACTGCTACTGGAGCTGCTGCTGTTACGCCGAACTCTTCCTCGATTGCTTTCACAAGGTCGTTCAGTTCCAAGATTGTCATGCCTTTGATCGCTTCAAGAATTTGCGCGTTGCTCATGTGATAACCCTCCATTAAGGTATATTAGTAGTTACGGCTAAGCCGTACGAAAAATCTTACATGGGTACTGCTCGATCCCGTTCACAAACACCGGGGTCCCCGCAAAGTAACAGGAATACCCTTCGAAACATCGCTTCACTTTGTGGGGATTTCTTACGCTTGTGCTCCGCCTTCTTGCTTCTCAGCCACTGCTTTAACTGCAAGGGCGAAGTTCCGGATAGGCGCTTGTAGTACGCTAAGCAACATCGAGAGCATTCCATCGCGGGAAGGCAGTTCGGCTAGTGCTTTGATTTGTGCGGAGTCAACGACTTTCCCTTCAACTACGCCCGCTTTTACTTGCAGCTTATCGTTCTTCTTAGCGAATTCCGTCAAGATCTTAGCGCCTGCAACTGGATCTTTGCTGAATGCAATCGCAGTTGGACCCGTCAATGCCGAATCCAATTCCGTCAATTCAGCAGCTGCTGTTGCGCGGCGAGCTACAGTATTCTTGATAACTTGGAACTCGACACCCGCTTCACGAAGCTTCTTCCGAAGGTCAGTTACTTGCGCCACGTTAAGACCGCGGTAGTCCGCTACGATCGTGCAGCTGCTTTCGCGCATTTTCGCGGATACTAACTCAGCGGCTTGCTGTTTTTCTTGCAGTACTTTCGCGTTTGCCATGTTCACACCTCCTAATGTCCAATACCTATTAGTGCCACCCGTTGAAAAGGATGTTGATCTGCAGCTTACGAAAAAAAGCCTCCGCAGACAGACGGAGGCATGATCACGTTACATGTATCACAACACCTCGGTAGGAAATTAAGCCTCTCGGCACCTACTGTCTACGGTTCGCATATTCGATTGTTAACTTCCACAGCTTATCACGGTTTCTCTCAAAAAGCAAAATGCAATGTCAGGAAAAACCCGCCATGCCCCTACTATTCTAGAAAGCGGATTAGCGGAAAGATGTTAAATTCACCCGTACGCTTGGACCCATAGTCGAAGCTACCGCGATGTTACGCAAGTATACGCCCTTTGCAGCAGCAGGCTTTGCTCTGTTCAGAGCATCAACCAATGCCTTAAAGTTCTCGGCGAGCTTGTCGGCGTCGAAGGAAACCTTGCCAATAGGAGCATGAATTTGTCCAGCTTTGTCCAGACGGAATTCAATTTTACCGGCTTTGATTTCATTGACAGCCTTCGTCACATCAAACGTTACGGTGCCAGCTTTCGGGTTCGGCATAAGACCTTTACCCCCGAGCAGACGACCCAATTTACCTACTTCGCTCATCATATCCGGTGTAGCTACGCAGACGTCAAAATCAAACCAACCTTGTTGGATTTTGTTGATCATGTCTGCATCGCCAACGAAGTCTGCGCCAGCAGCCTCAGCTTCTTTGGCTTTGTCGCCTTTCGCGAATACGAGAACGCGTTTGCTCTTACCTGTTCCGTTCGGAAGCACAACCACACCGCGTACGGCTTGGTCTTGTTTTCTCGGGTCTACACCCAAGCGAACTGCTACTTCCACGGTTTCATCAAACTTAGCCGGAGCAGTCTTCTTCACAAGCTCCAAAGCTTCAGCCGGCTCGTAGCTGGATTCTGGGTTAACCAGCTTCGCAACTTCTTGCCATTTCTTTCCGTGCTTTGCCATGTTCCATCCTCCTTCGTGGTATTAGCGGAATATCCTCCCACTGTGCGGCGCTTAAAGGCCGCGGTTGTTGCAATTAGTCCTCGATGACAATACCCATCGAACGGGCTGTACCTTCCACCATGCGCATTGCAGATTCTACAGATGCAGCGTTCAGGTCAGGCATTTTTTGCTCAGCGATTTCACGAACTTTAGAACGTTTCAATGTTGCAACTTTCTTCTTGTTCGGTTCACCAGAGCCTTTTGGTACGTTAGCAGCAACACGAAGCAATACAGCAGCCGGAGGAGTTTTCGTTTCGAATGTGAACGAACGATCCTCGAATACCGTAATCACAACCGGAATGATCAGACCGGCTTGATCCGCTGTACGCGCGTTAAATTCCTTACAGAAAGCCATAATGTTAACCCCTGCTTGACCCAAAGCTGGACCAATTGGAGGAGCCGGATTCGCTTTACCTGCTGGAACTTGCAGCTTCACCATCTTGATAACCTTTTTAGCCATGTGACACACCTCCTTGCCCATAATGTGGTAAGAACGGGATGTTTCCCTCCCACTTGCGCGAGCCCTACTCTGCACTGAATAAGGCCGCCTAGAAACCTAATACATTAGCCTATCATATCTTCTCCACTTGAGTATATTCCAACTCCAGCGGGGTTTCTCTTCCGAACATGTTCACGTGCACCTTAAGCTTGGCCTTATCTATAAGGATATCTTCAACCGTTCCGACAAAGTTGGCGAATGGCCCCACCTTGACACGAACTGTTTCCTTCAGGTTAAAGTCAATCTTAGGCTTCGGCTCTTCCATCCCCATATGCTTGAGGATGTTCTCGACTTCTTCCGGCAATAACGCCGTAGGCTTCGAGCCCGAACCAGTCGATCCGACAAACCCGGTCACTCCCGGCGTGTTGCGAACGACATACCAAGAATCATCGGTTTGGATCATCTCCACTAGCACATACCCCGGATACACCTTGCGCATCACGGTCTTGCGTTTGCCATCCTTGTTCACAATCTCTTCTTCCATAGGAACAAGCACCCGGAAGATCTTGTCGGCCATATTCATGGACTCGACGCGCTTCTCGAGATTGGCTTTTACCTTATTCTCATACCCGGAGTAGGTATGTACTACGTACCACCGTTTTTCCATCACTTGTCACCTGGATTTCCTTATCATTTGAAAAAGCGCAGCAATTCGGTCAGTCCAAGGTCAATCAACCAAAAGTAGATGGTAACGAACGTGACTGTCGCAATTACAACGATCGTGTAACTAATTATTTCTTTACGGCTTGGCCACTTCACTTTCTTCAATTCCGACCAGCTGTCGGTGAAAAAAGAGAATGTAGAACCGAAGCCCTGTTTCACTCTTTGCAAATAAGTCACGACTACACCTCCACAAACTGGAGCCCGAGTCCCAAATCCGGGAACACCAAAAACCCCCGAAAGCGTAGGGCTACCTGAACTACTTTATCACAGTCTACTTGGCGTGTCAACAAACGAGAGAGTCCATCCCGACTGCCTTCTTATGTCACTCGACATGCTTCCTAGTGTTACCCGTAACGCTGTTACCTAAACACTCCCCTCAAAGCCCCCCCACAAAGTGACGCAGGCCTCCGAAGTCTATTCCACGGCGAAGCCCCTTTGCGGGGCCCCCGGGTTTCTTTCTACCAAAAATAAAAAAACATTCTTCTCTGTTCTAAGTACAAAGATAGAATGCTTTTCACATATCTCTAATTTCTAGATACCGTTCCAACTTGCGCTTCACCCTCTGCAGGGCGTTGTCAATCGATTTCACGTGGCGATCCAAATCTACCGCTATTTCCTGGTAAGAGCGTCCGTCCAAATAGAGCATAAGTACTTTCCGCTCCAGGTCGCTCAGAATCTCACCCATCTTGTCTTCCAAGCCGCTGAATTCTTCCTGATTAATAATGAGTTCTTCCGGATCCGTCATGCGTGAACCGCATATGACATCTAGCAATGTTCGATCCGAATCTTCGTCATATATAGGCTTGTCCAGTGAAACATAGGAGTTGAGCGGGATATGCTTCTGGCGAGTGGCCGTCTTAATCGCAGTAATGATCTGGCGGGTGATACACAGCTCGGCGAATGCCTTGAAGGTGGACAGCTTGTCCTCCTTGAAGTCTCGAATCGACTTGTAAAGTCCGATCATGCCTTCCTGAACGATGTCTTCACGGTCGGCCCCGATGAGGAAATACGAACGGGCCTTCGCCCGTACGAAATTCTTGTATTTATTAATTAAGTATTCCAGTGCCTCGCTGCTGCCATCGCGGACCGATTCGACATTTTCTTCATCTGTCTTGTGGTCAAAGTCGCGCATTCTCAATTCTTTGAGGTCGATGCTCACCAACAATCCCTCCGGCCTGCTTGCAAGGCTAACCCAAATCCCATTAGCCCGATAAAGAATAGCCTAAGTATACATGAAGGAATTGATTATCGTCAACGGGGACCGTCGCCACGCCGCCATCTTTCCAACAAGTTTCGCTGTTCCCGGCTAAGCTTGCTGTCGAACGTATTGCGGATCTTGGCTGTTGCCTGCTCTTCCAGACGATGCTTCATTTCCTTCACGCTCTGTTTCACACTATGAAGCAGCTCGCGCGCGGGGAGACGTAAGGCTCCTTGACCGAATGTAACGCTCTGTTCCACGAAGTCTGAAGTTGCTACATAGACTTGCGTACGCCGATTGCTCCATTCCGCTACTAACCGTTCGATCATAGAGTCAGCGGTCTCCTTCTCCTTCGTGAACAGTACTTCAAGAGCACTCTGCCAATACTTACCGCCAATTCCGGGTACCTGGTAAGCATCGAAGACTACGATAATTCGCTTGCCGGAATATGATTGATACTCGGCCAACAGATCGACCAACCTGTCTCTTGCTTCTTCCAGGCTGATCTCCTTCAGCTTGTTTAACTCCGGCCACGCTCCGATGATATTATAGCCGTCCACGATCAAGATTTGCTTCATGCGCTCCTACGCTCCCGCTTCAAGCAACGGGATTCGAGCGCTGTCTCACTACCTCATACATGAGGACCGCTGCAGCAACGGAGGCATTCAAGGAATTGATCTGACCATGCATCGGGAGCGTAATCAGGAAGTCGCATTTTTCTTTGATAAGTCGGCCAATTCCCTTGCCTTCATTACCTATCACAATTGCGATCGGCATCTTAAAGTCTGTCTGGTAGACGCTTTGTTCGCCTGCAACATCGGTTCCCGCTACCCATATCCCGGCTTCCTTCAACCGTTCAATAGTCTGGGCAATGTTCGTCACTCTCGCAACAGGCACATATTCAATCGCACCTGCCGAGGTTTTGGACACCGTAGCCGTTAGTCCAACGGAACGCCGCTTGGGGATGATCACACCATGAACACCAGCGCAATCGGCAGTCCGCAATATCGACCCCAGATTATGCGGATCTTCAATCTCATCGAGAATGAGCAGGAACGGCGGCTTCCCGCTTGCTTGTGCTTGAGAAATCATTTCTTCCAGCTCCATATAGGCATAAGCGGTTACTTGCGCCACAACACCTTGATGCGGTACATCCTGAACCAACTGGTCCAGCTTGCGCTTGTCGACCACTTGTATGACCACACCCAGCTTCTTCGCTTCGTTGAACAAAGGAGTGAGCTGCTGCTTGTGTGCTTGTTCCGCAACAAACAGCTTGTGGATCGTCCGGCCGGATCGCATCGCTTCCTGAACCGAGTGTCTACCGCCAATATATTCTTCTTCCATCGTCAGTTGCTCCTTCTTACATGTATTCCGTAGCCTAGCTGTCAACTCACTCTAACATCTAGTTCTTCGTTTCGTTCCCGCTCAGGGCAGCAAGAGCAACATCCATCAGCTCGTGCAGCCTCCCAAAATTGTTCTGGTAGTATAAATATCCGATCAGACATTCAAATGCAGTGCTGTGCCGATAGTCCAACACATCAGCATTTCTAGGAATGGAGCCGGATTTGGCATTGCGTCCCCGCTTCACTACGTCGACCTCATCATCAGTCAGGAGAGGTAACCACGCTTCTAGCGCCTTGGCCTGTGCCCGATTGGACACATACTTGACGGACTCCCGATGCAGATGGTTCGGCCGATGGTTCGGCAAGGAGATGACGTATTGTCTCACGTACGTTTCATAAACAGCATCTCCCATATAAGCCAATACCAACGGGCTGAGTTGCTTGTAAGGCTTGGAAGGCGGGAAGGTGAACAAATTATCATTCATTCGTCACTCAGTCCTCCTTCATTTCCGGCGCCAACGAATCCCCTGAGGTGTATCCTCCAAGAAAATCCCCTGTTCCGTCAACAAATCCCGAATCTCGTCGGCACGCGCCCAATTTTTCGATTTCCGTGCTTCTGTCCGTTCCACAATAAGGCGCTCGATGTCCTCGTCGAGCAGTTCGGTATTCGCTTCAGCTAGCATGCCCAATATACCATTCAACTCGGCAAAAGCGTCCAACAACACTTGTACGGTAGCCGCATTCACATCTGAACGTGACAGCGTCTGATTCGCAAGCGTGGCTATCTCGAACATGGCTGTGATGGCATCCGCTGTGTTGAAGTCGTCGTTCATCTTATCGCGGAAAAATGCCCGGTTCGCTTCGAGTGCCAACGTCACCGCCCCATCGGCAGACTCTCCGACCGATTCGTCTTGCAATACACCTTCCAACCGATGCTTCAGGTTCGCAACGCTGTTATTCAACCGCTCCAGACCGTTGTTCGCCTGCTCAATCGCCTCGTCATTGAAATTAAGTGGATTGCGGTAATGCGTGGACAAAATGAAGAACCGTAGCGTTTCGGGTTTAATCTGCTTCAACAATTGGTTCACATTAACCCCGTTGCCGAGTGACTTCGACATCTTCTGGTCGTTAATGTGAATGTACCCGTTATGCATCCAATACTTGGCGAGCGGCTTGCCCGTCGCGCATTCGGACTGTGCCACCTCGCATTCGTGGTGAGGGAACTGCAAATCTTGCCCCCCACCGTGAATGTCGAGCGTATCGCCGAGATACTTACGCACCATAGCCGAGCATTCAATGTGCCATCCTGGACGTCCTTCCCCCCATGGGCTGGACCAGTTAATCTCACCCGGCTTTGCCGCCTTCCAGAGCACGAAGTCCTGTGGATTCTCCTTCCGCTCATCGACTTCAACCCGAATGCCGAATTGCAGCTCCTCCAGGTTCTGATGCGACAGCTTGCCATAGTCTTCGAACTTCGCGGTACGGAAGTACACATCTCCACCATTCTCGTAGGCAAACCCGCCTCGCACTAATTCCTCGATAAATGCTATAATCTCGGGAATGTTCTCCGTCACTCGCGGATGAACGGTAGCCCGCTCTATGCCCAGCGCTGCGATATCCTCATAGTAAGCGGCAATGAACTGCTCGGCGATCTCTGGAACAGTCGCACCGGTGGACTCGGATTTGCGTATTAGCTTATCATCCACGTCGGTGAAGTTAACGACATAGTTCACTTCATACCCCAGCGAGGTCAAGTAACGTCGGACGACATCGAAGAAGATGACTGGACGTGCATTTCCGATATGAATGTAATCGTACACGGTTGGCCCGCATACGTACATGTTTACTATTCCGGGGTGCAACGGCTCGAATATTTCCTTGCTCCGGGTTTGCGTATTATACAACTTCAGCTTGCTCATGCCCATTGTTAGTAGCCTCCATCATTGATCTTGCGTTCCTCTGTTTCGCTCCAGCAGTTCGACCTGCTGTCTCAAATCAAGAATCTGCTTTTCCATGTGCCGGAATATATCTAGTAAAGGATCGGGAACCTTGTCATGATCCAACCGGTTGAGACTGACTCCGTCGCGCTTGACTACCCGTGCCTTGAACCCCACTACCGTACTGTTCGGTGGTACTTCTTGCATCACGATCGCATTGGCGCCTATCTTCGAATTATCGCCCACTGTGAACGATCCTAATACTTTCGCTCCGGTAGAGATGACCACATTGCTCCCAATCGTGGGGTGACGCTTGCCTTTCTCCTTCCCGGTGCCGCCTAACGTTACGCCTTGGTACAGCACAACATCATCACCGATCTCGCACGTCTCTCCGATAACTACCCCCATTCCATGGTCGATGAACAATCGATTGCCGATTCGCGCTCCTGGATGAATCTCAATGCCGGTAAAAAAACGACTAATCTGCGAGATCACCCTTGCGACTGTGTACCACTTGCGCTTATACAAGCGGTGAGCAACCCGGTGTGCCCAGATGGCGTGAAGCCCAGAGTAAGTGAAGATGACTTCAAATTGGCTCCTAGCAGCAGGGTCATTGTCGAAGACGGCCCTTATATCTGTTCTCATCCGACTTAACATAAGCTTCCCCCGTTCCATCCCCTGATAGATCCCATATTTATGCTAAACAAATAAAAAAACGTCCCGCAGCCGTAGCTGCAGAGACGTCGAATCGTGGTTCCACTCTGCTTAGAATGCCATCCTCATCCCATGTACGAGAAGTATCGGCTATTCCAACTCAAGGTCCTTAACGCGGACAACCCGGCACGACCTAGACACTTGAATGCACGAGCTGAGGCTATCCTCTATCGTACATCCAACCATATCAGCGGTGCAGCTCACAGGCGCATTTCCGAATCAGTGGGAATGGATAACTTACAGCCGCTTGATGTCCACCGGACGAAGCGATTACCCTCTCTGTGAATCCCTACTGCAACGTACTCTCCTGATCGATGCTTTTCTCAATCTGGAAGTATAAATTATTGTATATTATACACCAACTCGGTCGCTTATGACAACAATTGGCTCAATCGTTCTACGATTTTACGTTTGCCCAGGAGAACGAGTGTTTGGTTCAAATCTCTACCGTGCATTTGCCCTGTCAACGCAACACGGATCGGCATGAATAACGCTTTTCCTTTGAAGCCTGTTTCCTTCTGCACCGTTTTCAACGATTGTTGTATGGACTCTACGGTCAGATCCGCTTCGGACAATGGCTCCACGAGCTTGAGGAAATGGCTGATCACGGTCGGCACTTGTTCTTCCTTCAGAACCGCCTCAGACTCTTCATCGAACGTTACCGTCTCGGAGAAGAACATCTCGGAGAGCTCAACAATTTCGGATGCCGCGTGCAATTGCTCCTGATATAACCCGACCAACGAGGTCACCCACATCTTAGCCGCATCATCCAGCACAACAGGAATTCGGCCTGCCTTCTGCAAGTGCGGAATGGCGAGTTCTGTAATACGAGCTGTGTCAGCTTTCTTGATATAATGGTTGTTCATCCATTTCAGCTTATCCGTGTCGAAGACGGCTGGACTGCGGGAGAGACGGTTTTCGTCGAACACCCCGATCAGTTCCTCGCGCAGGAACATCTCGTTCTCCCCTTCTGGCGACCAGCCCAGCAATGCAATAAAGTTGAATAGCGCTTCCGGCAAGTAGCCCAATTGATCGTATTGCTCGATGAACTGAACGATAGACTCGTCGCGTTTACTCAGCTTCTTGCGGTGTTCATTCACGATTAGGGTCATATGCGCGAATACCGGTGCTTCCCAACCCAACGCTTCATAGATTAAAAGCTGCCGCGGCGTGTTGGAGATGTGGTCTTCTCCACGAAGTACATGGCTGATTTTCATCAAATAGTCGTCGACAACAACAGCAAAGTTATAAGTTGGAATACCGTCTTTCTTAACGATCACGAAGTCGCCCATTCCATCCGATTCGAACGCGATGTCGCCTTTCACCATATCGGTGAACGCAATTGTCTTGCTTTCAGGTACCCGGAACCGAACGCTCGGTACTCGGCCTTCCGCTTCGAAAGCAGCACGTTCTTCGGCCGTCAAGCTTCTGTGTTTGCCTGAATAACGGGGTGTCTCTCCACGAGCGGTCTGCTCCTCGCGTTCTTGCTCCAGTTCTTCCTCCGTACAGTAGCACAAGTAGGCACGCCCGGTATCCAGCAGTTGCTGCCAGTACGTCTTGTAAATATCCAGCCGTTCAATTTGACGATATGGTCCGTAAGGGCCACCCACGTCAATGCTTTCTTCCCAGTCAATGCCGAGCCATTTCAAATACTTCAGCTGACTCTCTTCGCCACCTGCCACATTTCGTTTGACGTCCGTATCTTCAATGCGTATGATAAACTTCCCGTTATGATGGCGAGCAAACAAATAATTGAACAGCGCGGTTCTGGCGTTTCCGATATGCAGGTGCCCGGTAGGACTCGGAGCGTAGCGAACGCGTATTTCTTTTGTCATGATACTACCCCTCTCGTGCAATCCGTCATGAAAATATTAGATGCTATCATAGCACATCCCGAACCAAACAGACAACTGATTGTGCGGCAATGCCTTCGCCGCGTCCAGGGAACCCAAGCTGCTCGGTCGTCGTGGCCTTCACGTTCACCTGATCCAGCTCCGCACCAAGCACCTTCGCTATGATCGCCGACATCTGCGGGATGTACGGGGCCATCTTAGGCCGCTGCGCGATGATGGTTGAATCGATGTTACCAAGCTTATAGCCACGCTCCCTAACGAGCTCCCAGACCCGCTCAAGCAGCACCAAGCTGTCTGCGTCCTTGAATGCGGCGTCCGTATCGGGAAAATGCTTGCCGATGTCGCCTAATGCCAACGCGCCCAGTATCGCATCGCTGATCGCATGCAGCAGAACGTCTGCGTCAGAATGTCCCAACAGGCCTTTCTCATACGGAATGTCGACTCCGCCAATAATGCATTTGCGACCTTCCACCAATTGATGCACGTCAAATCCTTGTCCGACTCGAATCATGACAATCCCTCTTCCCCATATCTAGATGCAATCGTTTGTGCCCACAACAGATCTTCAGGCGTCGTAATCTTAATGTTCGTATAGGCGCCTTCTGCAATTCGTACCTCAATCCCCAAGCGCTCTACCAGCACAGAGTCGTCTGTTCCGTTGAATCCTTCCCGGATCGCTTCCTCATGGGCAACGCGCAGTAAATCAAGACGAAAAGCTTGCGGGGTCTGAATAGCCCACAAGCTTCGGCGGTCTGGCGTCGACTGGATGACTCCATTCGCATCCGCGACTTTTATCGTATCCTTCACCCGCACAGCTAATACAGCAGCACCGGTTAATTGAGCTTTCTCCAGACAGGCTCTGACTTTTGCTTCCCCTATGAAGGGGCGAACCCCATCATGTACCGCAACCCATTCGGTGGACTCCGGCATAGCCCGAATTCCTTCGTACACGGAAGCCTGTCGTTCGTCTCCTCCAGCGATAACAGCGATCACTTTCGTGAAGCCATATTGGCTGACGTACTCCTCACAACGGGCGATGTCGTTCACTCCAACAACAAGTACAATGGAATCGACGATCTCCATGGACTGGAAACGCTCCAGCGTATGTACCAAGATGGGCTTCCCGCCTAGATGCAGGTACTGCTTGCTCTCCGGCGCTCTCATTCGCGATCCCGTTCCTGCGGCGACCACGATTACGCCTGCTTTCCCCACGTATGACCACTCCTGCCGTAAACGATTAGATGTATACTATCATAATCGTTTTACTGCGCTTTTTCCAATAGTTTCGGCTTCGCGAAGATCATTCGCCCTGCTGACGTCTGCAAGACACTGGTCACTAACACTTCAATTGTGGCCCCGATGTAATCGCGCCCGCCTTCAACTACGATCATAGTGCCATCATCCAAGTAGGCTACGCCTTGCCCATGTTCCTTACCATCCTTGATCACTTGCACCAGGATTTCTTCTCCCGGCAGCACGACCGGTTTGACCGCATTGGCCAGGTCGTTAATGTTCAAGACGGACACGCCCTGYAGTTCGCATACTTTATTCAAATTGAAATCATTCGTGATCACTTTACCTTGCAACACTTTGGCGAGTCGTACCAGCTTGCTGTCTACTTCCGAGATTTCTTCAAAATCACCTTCATAGATCAACACTTTGACATCCAACTCTTTCTGGATCTTGTTCAAAATATCCAGACCGCGTCGTCCCCGATTACGCTTGAGCAAATCCGACGAATCGGCGATGTGCTGCAGCTCCTCTAGAACGAATTCCGGTATTACGAGGATACCTTCAATAAACCCAGTCTTGCAAATATCTGCGATTCGGCCATCAATGATAACACTCGTATCCAGAATCTTATGAATATCCGATGAGGCTCCGGAACGTTTGCCTTTCTCATTTCTGGAAGCGAACAGATCCATTACATCGTCCTTACGCTTGTGTCCCAATCGGAAGCCGATATACCCGAGCAGCGCAGCCAAGCTTACGGCAGCTAAGCTTCCAACCCAACCTGCCTTAATCAACACCGGATACAATAACGCGGAAATCGTGAGCCCCACGACCATCCCTGCCGTTCCAGAGAACAACTCCGGAGAAGGGACTTGGTCCATCTGTTCCTCCCATAGCTGCAGACGTTCTCTCCCTACACGAATCACCCCAGCCGTCAGGACATAGAAGAGCGCAGCAACAATGGCCGCACACCAGTAAGCTTGTCCAGCGAACGAGTTCACCTCTACCAAAAGATTCGCCATGAATAAGAACAATTGCCCGAGCGCTTCATTCCAATGGTATCCAATCATGCCGCCAATTAATGCCATCAGCAGCCTTGTATTCCGTATTGTCATCCCAGCATTCACCTCCATAACGGACACCCCTGAATTCTCCTTGAGATCGCTTTACGCTCTGATGGAAGATGTCGGGAATATCTCTATATACACAATTATGGTCCAATTTCTCGCCTACTAATCTTCCTTGCCAAACTTTTTTGTAAATTGAATAATGCTCCCATTTCTTTTATAATAAGAAAAACGATCTTAATCCCAAACGAGTCTCTACATGAGGTGAATGGAATGAGCGACTTAACCTTGAAACAGTTTCAAGAGCAAGTATCCGATTTGCTGCTCCGTCACCGAAGTTTGCTGGATGTTCTCTCTAAGACACAGCAATCTAGCGCTTCTGTGAACCGCAGCGTCATTAAAGCCATCACCGAATGCGGGTGCATCAACCTGCAGGCGAACAAGCAGCCTTACCCCGCGGAAATGTCCTTCGAAGAAGCGAAGTCATTCGCACAGACGCATGTCAGCGGGCAGTTATGCGAGAATTGCGTAGACGCCATCTCCGTTCAACTGGGCAAAAACTTATTTTACATGTCGGCAATGTGCAATCTGTTGGAGTTGAATATGGACGACATTCTGGAGAAAGAATCTCAGAAGTGTTCCACGCTCGGAATATTCAACTTGTCTTAATCTCACTTGTACGAACACAAAAAAAAGCATTTATTTCCCTCATTCAGGAAAATAAATGCTTTTTATTTTCTAATCCAGCTTGTTCAGTTAGCCGTGCTTCTTTTCAGGCTCATCGACCCCTGAGTTTTTCCGGTTTCTGCGCCGCGAAATGATTCTAACGTTTTTTTTTAAGCCATTCAACCCGTATAGGGCGTAGAGCACAAGCGGAATGAATAAAAGCTTCGTTAAGATACCTTTGTAAAGTACAGCCAGCACTATAACGACTACAACCATGATCGGGGTGACCCAGATCGCAGCCTTCGGGATGCCCACTTTCTTGAAATTCGGGTATCTGACCGTACTGACCATTAAGAATGACAACACAAGCGTTGATCCGAGCATCAGCGTCGTCGAGATCTCATTGTGGAACAAGGCCAGTGTACTTAGCACACTCCCTGCTG
>NZ_JBFUIX010000109.1:0-15781 GCF_056401635.1 Paenibacillus sp. P4_E11
CCCCATCAACTGTCCGTCGAACTCGTCGAGCACGCTGCCTAGCAGCTCTTTGCGCAACCGTTTTTGCGTGATACGGACGCGTTCCGTAAGCAGTTCCGTCTTCATGCGCAACTCCTCCTAATTTCAACTAAATTCGTATATTTTTCCATCGTAGCCTACGCGCCGACAACGTGTCAATGTGGCTGCCCCTTCAATGCCGACAGCCGCGTCTTAGTTGTTTTATTGAGCTATAGTTCATCCCGCACAAACCATCCCAAGGTCTCCCCAGTTGGTATGAAAATATAACTTTAAGCGAACAGCCCCCACCATGCGGTCATGATGAGGGCTGTCGTATACAGTAGCTATTGTTGTTTTGTTCGTTTTCGGATTGACAACCAGGAGGTCAAATTTGCGGGATAGGCGGCTACACAAGCAATAGAGGTATACACCTACATACTGTATACAGAAACTTGCTGAAGGAGTGAACCGTATGTCATTTATTCCACCAATGCGGCTATGGAGACAACCGCCAACCTCACCGCCGCCCGCTTACATTCCACCTAAGCCGGCCGTGTCCTATACCATCGATTGCTTGAACCAATACACTTATGTTTGGCTATTGAACGGGAACAGCTTCTGGTTCTACCCCACCCGCGTCGAGTACGGCGAAGTGTCCGGCTATTTCTGGAATGGGGCTTACTGGTTGTTCTACGGCATCGATCCCCGGCTGATCGAAGCAGTCGCTTGCCCTCCAGTTCCAACGTTGTATTAAAATAAAGAACCTTGCCACGGTTCTTCGGGCTGATCAAGGTTAATTTATGATCCCTTTTCTCGTAATCTCCACCTGAATCATAGGAACAAATTTCACTTTTTGATAATTGCCGCCCCAATCTTCCTTCTGGCTTTGCCAAATTCGGTGATGGAATGCACTAAGTTGTCTGCCGATCCCTAGTCCGTCGCAGCGCGCTTTTTGCATTTTTTTAATCGTTTCTTTTGCTAATTCCGTCATCTCTTTAGATATAGACTTGTTTAATTGCTCGATTACTTGTTTCTCTTCTAGGCGGTCTTCCGGATATTCAACGATACTCACTTTCCATTTTAGATTTAACTGAACCGTAATTTTACCGTCCTTTTGAATCAATACTTTCATTTTTCGCTTTGATTTTTCCACATTATAGGTCAAGTAGCTATCGCTATTCCCGACGTTTACTTTTTTGGTGAATCTCGCCAATTTTCCTTTCATGCCTTTCAAAAATATATACATCGATGATTCATCGGAACTGAGCAGGCCTGTGAACTGATGGTCATGAAACATCGCAATACGAGAAACGACAACGCGGCCCCCTTCTTCCACAAGGTAAGGAAGAACAAAATCTTCCCCGGGGTCCAACATACTTGGGTAAATCTTTTCAAGCGTCACCTTGGGAACCGTTGTACTTCCTTCTTTGCTCTTGATTAATTCGTCAATTTCTTCCGCGATCAAAACATTCCCGACTTTTTTACGGGAAAGTATATCGGCCGCCTTCCCTTTCGCCACAGCGATTCTGGCGTTTAAGGCACTCTTGGGATCGCGGTAAAAAACTTCGAGAATCCGATATATATCTTGTTTGGCCAATTCTTCTCCGATGAGAATAAATCGATTTTTATAAGCGCGAAGATTCCGCGATACTCGATCGTCCGCATAATCGCGTGTTTCCCTTGGCGTATTGCCGACCGTGACTATAATATCGTTTTGGGGACTTTGTTGTTCACCGGCAGGCACGTCTCGAATGACTAAGGTGGATTGAAGCTTTCCATTCGGCGCGAGGTCGAATCCCCCTCCATAAATCAACCGGGCATCCTTTAACAGATCTTGATCCCAACATCCGGTCATAAAAAGGAGGATAATCACGTATAACAAACAGATCCTTTTCATCTGAGTTGCATCCTCCTTTTTTTCATAAAAAACGTGATACAGAGTAATATCAAAGGTAGCCCAATCACTAGAGTATAATGGTTAATCACAATCATTCGATCGTAGAAGTCGGTGATCGAAGGGTTTTGAGCAATCATAGCCAAAATAAACAGGATGAATACGGCGTAAGGGACGGCCTTTTTATGTTCGCAACGGTGAAAGATGCAGCCCAAACCAACCGTTGCCATGTATATCCAGGAGACCGTGGCGGTGGTAACAACGAAGATCCACAACGATAAAAAGATCAAGTCGATCCGTTGAATAACCTGGAAAGAAAAACCTTTCAGCATGAAGAGAACAGGTTCCGAAACCGCGGGCATGACCTCAGGGCTGAAAATGACTAAACTGGTAAATACCTCGAAGGTGTAAAACAGCGTAATGATCATATTGCCTAAAGAAGCTGCCTTTAATTTCCCGCCGCTGCTCCCTTCGACAAAAGGATAAATCACCAATATGACCTCATACCCGACCATAGGAAACAATGCATCATTGGAAGCTTGAATGATCTTCATCCATCCCGCTTCCGCTATAGGAAAAATATAGTTAAAGTTCGCATTTACATAACCGCTCAAAGAAAATACCACCATCACAACGATCGTAAACGAAGAGATGACGAACAGTCTGGCAATGACGCGAAGATTTTCTTTGACTAAATACATACAGGTCAGAAGGGCGAGAATTAATACTGCCCATCTAGGCGTATCTTGCAGCACCCATCTTTCCACGACATCAGCAAACTTGGTTAGAACCGTTCCCGCAGAAAGTAGAAAATAACCGATATAAACAAAGCTAAGCAGACGCCCAATAACTTTCCCGGTAATCTTCGGCAAGAAGCCATATATCGTATCGGAAGGATATCGTTTGCAAAGAGCCCACAACATCAAAATAATGATCTGTACAACTATTCCGGCGATTAATGCGGAAATCCACGCTCCCCCCTTGGCAGTTGCTTGCAGTTTATGAGGAAGCGTTAATATTCCCACGCCAACTTGGGACTGTACTACAAAAAACATGAACTGCCCTTGCGTAATTTTACTCTTTTCCGCGATCATCCTGTACCCACCCTCTTGAATATCTTTCTTGATTCATCCGTTTCGGATGCGGATCATGGGGGCGTTGATTCAAACTCCATAGAGGAAAACGTATAAATGTATCTTTCATATCTTTCATTCGAAAAGGCATGACAGGCGCAAAATAGGCAGTACCAAAGCACTCTAATTTGCATAAGTGAATCAAGATGAAAAGCATGCCAAACGTAATCCCGATCAAGCCGAACATCGCAGCCATGATCATGAGCGGGAAGCCCAAAATGCGAGTCGCTATACTTATTTCATGAGACGGAGTGACAAAAGAAGAAATAGCCGTTAAGGCGACAACGATTACCATCGGATATGAAATCAATCCGGCCCGCACGACCGATTCCCCAATGACCAAGCCGCCAACAATACCGATCGTTTGACCTACTCGGCTCGGCAACCGAACCCCTGCTTCCCGCAGTACTTCCAAAGTAATCTGCATAAGAAAAGCTTCCACAATAGGTGGAAACGGAACCTTATCTATACTGCTTTTCACTGAATAAATCAGATTTTCCGGAAGTATTTCGGGGTGAAAGCCGATAACCGCAATATACAAAGCAGGCATTAGAGATGCAATGATAAAGCTGAGCAAACGAATTAATCGGATAAAAGATCCGACAATCCATCTGCTGTTATAATCGTCCGGGCTTTGGTTAAAAGCAAAGAAAGTCACCGGTAACACGAGCGCCGACGGGTCCCCGTCGGCTAAGATAACTACACGGCCTTCCATGAGATGAGCTGCCGCCCGATCCGGTCTTTCCGTAAGTAAGATTTGCGGAAATAGGGAAAACGGATTGTCTTCAATCAATTCTGCAATGGATCCGGACGAGACCGTGGTATCGATCGAAATGGATCCGATTCTACGATCCGCTTCTTTGATCAGATCGGGATTCGCCAGATCCTGCATATAGAGAACAGCTACTTTGGTATTGGTTGCCTTACCGATTTCGTAATAACGGACAACCAGATTCGGATTCTTGATTCGGTTTCGAACAAGATAAAGATTGGTCATGAGGTGTTCTATAAAACCATCATGAGCGCCGCKAATAACTCCTTCGTTCACTGGCTCCGAGATACTTCGTTTATGAGCAGCAGATACATCGGCAACAAAAAAATGTGCATTACCTTCGAAAAACAAAATGCATTTTCCTTGAATTAATGTATGGGGCGCCTCGCTCAAATCCGTTTTTTTCGTAATTTCCAAAGAAGTAATGACATGTTCCGCGGTTCCTTCTCTTTTTTCTTCGATAGGCTCAATGATATCTTTTTGAATTTTAGATGGATCGGACACGGATTCTAAATAAACAATGAGTCCCTTAGATTGATTAAACGTAATGCTTCGTTGTTTTAGATCATTGGAATGAAACAGTTGGTTTTCGATGTATTCGATATTTTTTTTTATCGACGGGTCGACACCTATTTTCATATGGGAGCTATTTTTCGTTCTTGTTTTCGAAAACAATTTTTTTAAAAAGTCCACTTCATTCTACACCTTCCACAATAATCATTTTTTTATTATAGTAACCATTTGGAAAAGTATTATCCCAGGCATGTTCACCTCCGTCGGAATGTCCGGTAAAAAGGACTTCGCCTTTGCACGCTGACTTCGGAAGCGCTTTCAAACAATCTTATAGGAATTTCATCGGTGAAACTCCTTTGTTCCAGGCGACAAGAGCATACATCCATTACCAATAAAAAAAAGCCGTAATGTTATGCATTACAGCCATTGTTTTCGCTTCCTTAACAGCATTAAAAAGAATGGTGCGCCGACCACACCCATCACGATGCCTACCGGCAGTTCGACAGGGGCGAACGTCAATCTGGCCGCCGTATCCGATAGCGTGAGCACGGCGATGCCCAGCAAAGCCGAGCCAGGCAGTAAGAGCCTATAATCGGACCCCACGAGTAGGCGGACGGAATGCGGCACGATCAGGCCGACAAAGCTGAGCAGCCCCACTATGCTGACCGAGCTGGCCGCCAGCAAGGCCGCAGCCGCCACCATGGTCAAGCGGTAGCGTTCTATGTTCAACCCAAGCGACCGGGCCACATCCTCGCCCAGCATCAGGATGTTCATCCGGTGGGCACCGATCAAAGTCACAGCGGCTCCGGCCAGCGTATAGGGCCACAAAATCCCGACATGGATCCAGCTCTTGGCCGCCAGGCTTCCGATCATGAAGGAAACCGCGCCTTCCACCCGGTTGCTGAAGAACGTAAACAAGCCGGAGATGCCCGAGTTCAGCAGAGCCGATACCGCAACCCCGGACAATAGAATCCGCATGGGCGAGCTCCCCTGGTCCCATGCGAGTAGATAGATAAGAAGAGTAGCCAGCAGCGCTCCCAAGAAGGCGCTTGGAACCAGCCACTCCGGATGTCCAGGGAAGATCAGCAGGATCATGATACCCATCAGGCCAGCCCCGGAGGAGATGCCGATAATGTGGGGGTCTGCCATCGGATTGCGCAAGATGCCCTGCAGCAGAGCGCCGGATAGTGACAGTCCGATTCCGGCAAGGGCGGCGATCAACGTCCGAGGCAAGCGGATGTTCCAGATGATCGAGTAATGATCGCTGTCGGTTCTCCCTCCTACAATTTGCAGAATTTCAGTTAACGGCACATCCACAGCCCCTAGCGACAGGCTTGTGAGCAGGCCACCGACTGCCAGGAGGAGGAACATGACCAGACTCGTTGCCCGCCATGCAGGCTTTCTGATCCAAACTCTCATACTCAATTCCTGCTGAAGGCTTGAGGATAAGCCAGCTTAGCCATGTATTCGAATGATTGATCGAGGTTCAAGCCGGGATTGTTAACAAACAGGGATGAGGGGAGGAATGTGTATCGGTTTTCTTTTACTGCTTTCAGCGAGGCCCATGCTTGATTCGATTTCAAGCTAGTCTTGAGCATTTGCTCGCCTTCCTCATCGGTTCCATGCACCACGAAGAGCAAATAATCAGGGTTCAGTTCCACAAGCTTCTCCATACTGAACGGAATGGAACCCATCGACCCGCCTACCTGGGCAGCGGCGACGTTCTTGAGCTTCAATCGCTCAGCGATGTCCAACGCGATCGACGAACTCTTCTGAATCGAGACACTGCCCATCATGAAAGTCAGCAGGGCAAAGTTCGGTTTTGCGTCAGGTACACGATCCAGGACCAATTGGATGCGTTCGTTCATGTTCTTCACAGCGGCAGCGGCTTCGTCCGGCTTGYCGACCACTTTGCCAAGCAGTCGCGCATTATTCTGCATATCGTCGTAACTCTTGATGGTCAGGATGGCGAAGGGAATGCCGGACTGGTCGAATTGGGCGGCGAGCTTGGAGTGGAATAGTGGTTGTCCGATAACCAAGTCGGGTTTTAGCGCCCATATTCTTTCCAGATTGACCTCGCTGATAAGCCCCACTTCCTCTGCCGATTTTGCTTTCTCTGGAACAGGCACCCCAGGAGCGGTCGCACGGCCGACCATTCTTCCCCCTACTTGATCGAATACCTGCAGGAGTTCCGTGTTGAGTACGATGATTCGCTCCGGCTTTTGCTTCAGCACGATCTTTCTTCCCGCTTGATCGTCAAAGGTCAAGTAGGGATTCGCCCCAGACGGATCGGATCCCACCGTAGATACCGATGGCTTAGGCGATTCCTTCGATACTGCGGGCGGTTGCGTTCCGCACCCCAGCAGGGCCATTCCGAGGATTAGCAGCATAGCTAAACCGGTGAACGTTCTTATAATCATGAATCATTTCCTCCTAAGAATGAGATTGACTGACTTCCCTATCTTAGCTTGCCGCCCTTCCGTCTAGAATGACTCTTTAGAGTCATTTCTGTTAAGAAACGATGACAGTTGTGCGCTCAGCTACTACTCCACCACGGAAATGAACTGGGAGTAACCCCCAGCCACACTATCAGTCTCTGCCCCATTGTCATCTGCACAGGTTTCATCCAATCCGCTGTGCAGGTCGATTCCGGTTTATAGTCCCTCTTTTGAGCCTTCGCCCATGTCGTTTCCGTTAGATAATTCGTAATCTGGGCTTGTTCGAAGCACGGCGGTGCCACATAGACCTTTTGGTTGTGGTCTAGGATCATCCTCAGATCACCTGGCGGGGAAAATGGAAACGGGATACAAAGCAACACGAATACCACCAACACGCCGCCTCCGATCCCCCACCAAACCTTCTTTCTCGCGCTCATGACGTTTCCTCTCCTTTGTTCGTTCGCGACTTTGCCACACTTAGCCGTCTGGATAGCCCTTATTGGGGATTCCAGACCGAGTGCGTTCATGTACAATAAAGCATGAATTTCTTAGAAAGGAGACTGATAAGTCGATGCTCAATAGCAAACGATCTCATCTACTATTTGCCCTGCTCTTCTTAGGCGCGGTCAGCTACTTGCTTTATACGATTCTCCAGTCGAACCATAAGCTCCCAGTGGTCATGTCCTCCCCGGCTTTCACTTTGCCGGATCTGAATGGACAGTCAATCAGCCAAGACTCTTTCACGGGTAAAATCCGCCTGGTCGAGTTCATCTTCACCCATTGTCCCGATATTTGTCCGGCAACCACGTCCAACCTGATCCGATTGCAATCGCCGCTGAAAGAGAACAACTGGTTCGGCCAGAGAGTCCAGTTCCTCGCGATTACCTTCGATCCCGAGAGGGATACGCCCGAGGTGTTGAGACAATACGCCAAACGAATGGGGATGGACATGAGTGGCTGGACCGTGCTGCGCGGGCAAGAGGAGGAGACGAAGCAACTAGCCGCCCGGTATAACATCGACATTCGCAAGCTGGGGGACGGACAATTCGTCCACACCATCACTTCCTTGCTGCTCATTGACGGGAATCATCAGGTGCGCAAAATCTATAAGATGGGCGAAGAAATGGACAATGAACAGATTCTGAAGGACATCGAAGCTCTGGTCGGTGAGGCCGAGAAACAGTAGGGGATCAGATTAGAACAGCCGCGAGTCGCGGCTGTTTTCGTCTTCCTTTACTTTCTCGTCATCCCTTTCTCAAAGGCATAACGCGCCAATTGGACACGGTTCTCGAGATGGAGCTTTTGCAAAATGTTTTTCAGGTGATTTTTGGCGGTATGCTCAGAAATGTCCAGCTTTATGGCGATATCCCGATTTGACAGCCCCAGGGCAACAAGGCTCAGAATTTCCTTCTCCCGTCCGGTCAGAGGCGTTTTCTCCGTGGAGGGCTTCTTCTCTTGGAAGGAGAACTCCTGGAGGATCTTCAGCGCTAGTTCTCTGCTCATGGGGGCCTCGTCATAAGCGATCGCTTTTAAGTAGTGGTGCCATTCCTCCGGGTATAGATTTTTGAGCAGATACCCTTGAGCACCGCGTTTTAGCGCCTCGAACAGATGGGTAATATCGTCGGAGACGGTGACCATGACGATCTTGATATAGGGATAGTGCGTCTTGATCGTTTTCGTTGCTTCCAGCCCGTCCATGTCCGGCATATGGATATCCATCAGGATCAGGTCCGGCATATATTCTGYGGTCAATTGAATGGCCTCTTGGCCGCTGCGGCCTTCGGCGACGACCTGAAAGACCGGGTCCATCTCGAGAATCGTCCGCATCCCCTCCCGGGCATGCTTATGATCATCGATTAACAGAACGCGGAACGGCTGATTCATGAGGACGCCTCCTTCCGAAGACACCACACTGTTCTTCCCTTTTCACGAAACAAATCAAACTTCCAGTTCATCTCCTCCGCCCTCTCCTTCAAGATCTTCAGACCAAAGCTAGTCTCCCGGACTAGAGGTTCTCCCACCAACCCTATTCCGTTATCCTCCACATTAATGATCCACCCTTCGCCGTTYGGCATGGCTGACACCCAGACTTGATCCGCCTGAGCATGTTTTCTTATATTTTGGAAGGCTTCTCGGACCGAAGCGTATAGCTCCACCTTCTCCTTGGCCGACAGCCGCCCTTCCTCCAGCCTCCAATTCCAATCCACATGGAGTCCTGTCTCCTCGCTCAGGTCCGTGGCCAACGAGTTCATGAGGTCGATCCAGGGAAGCGACTCGGTGGTCGCTGGATAACGCAGATTGGCGATTGCCTGTCGTACGTATCCGTTCACCTCATGGACGGTCTGTCGAAATCCTTGAATATCCGACGACTCTCCGGCACGCTGCTTATCCAATTGATCTACTTTCACGGCTAGTAAAAATAAGGACTGGGCAATCCCGTCATGAAGTTCGCGCGCAAGCTTCTCACGCTCCTCCAGCGCCGCACGTGTGGCTCTCGCCTTCTTCAATTCCTCCTGCATGTCCTCAAGCATGGAGAACAGCTGCGTGAGGAAAATCATCGTAACCATGAAAACCAGAACCGGCGCCAGCCAGTTCCCTACCTCCATGGAGAGGTAAGGCAGCAGGAACTGATGCCTGACGTATTCCCAAACACCAATGGTTAGAGTGGGAATCGCCAGGATTAACCATTTGATTTGCTTGTAGGACATGTGGACTCTCCTTTGGCTCATTGCTCCCTTCCATGGTATCGAAGATCGCGCCTCTTGATAATGACTCGTTAGAGCTATTCGCAGCGGAGCCGTAATCGCCTCCACTGGCATTCCTCGGCTACGAGCTACCAGGAGGCGACTACGCACGAGGCGGGACCCTATCGAATTCGCATTGAGATTGCCAGCGTACCCCGCCTTGGCGCTTCAGGAGAACCCGATTACCTTGTCCGTGCATACGAGTGACGATCATCACGTCGATGGCGCCCAATTCACGGTGAACATCCTCATGCGGTTCATTAAGGCATCTCTATGGTCGGCTCGTAGGTGAACGTTTGAAGGCGGCGATCCTGGATGGCGATCGTGAGGATCTAGCGGCCCGAAATACTTGAAATATTGGCCCTTAGCTGCATAGGTATGCTTATCGAAACCTTCGTATCCGTAGGGGTCCGGGCCCCCCCTCGACATATTCGAGCGGGATCTCTACCTTGACCGGACTGTTGGCGGCATGCTGAGCGGTCAGCTCAGGATCGCGATCCAAACGCCGAACCAGAATCTCCTCTGCATCCCTATCCCTTCCTATATAAGCAGAAGCCGCCGATAAGGGCGGCTTCTCAGTATGGTTGATTATTTCGTGCCTACTTCGTGTAGATCAGGACGGCAGCGCGAGTTTCCCTTACAGGCGGCAAGTATTCCACCGTCGCACCCTGTCCCTCTGCAGCGATCCGCAGTCCGACAGTCCCTGTCCGGCATAGCTGGCATCGATATGCTGCCTTACGAAGGCCGCATCCGCAACCGTTGAACCGCTCACGAGCTGGATCCCCGCTGACGGCACAAGCTTGCCGTTCACATAAATCGCAGGAATCGGATTCGTTTCCCCGATCGGAAGCTTCACCGCTCCGCCCGGACCAAGTAGTAGTCGGCAGGCCCCGTCTTGAAAGAAAGGATTCCTTTGGCGTCTGTTTTGTACACTTGCCCATCCGAATTGCTTCGGCGAATCACATCGACCTCCACATCAGCTAGCGGCATGCCTTTCACGAGGAGCTGAACGGCTACCTGCTCATCCGGCACGACTTTGTTTTTACCTTTTCGCCAGCCTCCTCTATCGTTCTTGCATGTCTTTCATTATAGAGGCCTCTCGGCAGAGCTTGCATGACTAGAAAGAGCTACGAATGTTGACAAATTGTGAAAGAATGGGATTGAAGTACGTGTTATCCGTAGCCTCTCTAACTGCAAATTTTTAAGAAAAAGAACCTTCAGTCTATAGATAGATCAAAGATTCTATGTTTCATTTTTGATGATATTCTATTATTTTTTCTGATCTACCGCAGCGACAGGTATGTCGGATACGCCATGCGCACGTTCATCAAAACTCTGAGAATCTATATCGAGACCGTTATCAATGATGCCAAGTCTTCATAGAGAACGATCCCTGTCTGTTGTTCTGTGTTTCCTCGGCAGCTCTGTTGTCTTCAAATGTTGAGCTCTCGTTCCCGCGAGATGTTTTCTGCTTCAGCTTCTTTCATGACAGTTTCACCTTCGACATCGATATTGGGCATAATACGATTCAGCCATTTAGGCACGTTCCAAGCAGAACGTCCTAAGAGTGTCATTACTGCCGGAACGATCATCAGTCTCACAATAAAAGCATCGACCAGAACGCCAAATGACAAAGCCAGTCCCATTGATTTAAGCATCGTATCCTCAGCGAATATAAAACTTCCGAAGACGACCACCATGATCAAACCTGCAGCAGTAACTACGCCACCGCTGTTTTTGATTCCGAACTGAACAGCTTTTGTTGGGTCTCCCTTGTGAGTGAAGTCTTCACGGATTCGGCTAACAAGAAACACTTCATAATCCATCGCTAAACCGAACAGGATTCCAGCAACAAGGATTGGCAGAAAGCTAAGTACAGGTCCTGCTATTGGGATCCCAAACATGCTGATCATATTGCCATCCTGTACGACGAATACAACAAATCCGAGTGTTGCTGCAAGCGTAAACAGATATCCAATAACCGCTTTAATCGGAACAAGGATAGAACGGAATACCATAGTAAGAAGGATCAACGCGAGACCGACAATTAACACTGCAAATTGTGGCAGGGCTTTATTCAGATTTTCCGTAAGATCAATATTAACTGCAGTCGATCCTGTAACCATGAGTTCAACTTGATAGTTTTGCTTCGTCTCTTCCGAACTATTCCGAATTGTTCTAACTAATTCGCTCGTTTTTATATCATGAGGCCCCGTTTTAGGCAGTAGAGTCAAAATGGCAATATCACCTGATGGACTCATATACGGTGGAGTTACACTTGCAACGTTTGTCAGGGAACTTAACCCATTCGTAGCATTAGCAATCATTGTTTGCGCATTATTAGTAGTACCAGATTTGGCTACAACAATGAGGGGGCCATTATACCCCTCGCCGAAAGCTTCTGAGAGCAGATCATACCCTCGGCGTTCTGTCGTTTCCGTTGATTTTAATCCATTGTCAGGAAGACCTGTCTGCAAATGAAGTGCCGGGAGGGCAATAACACCTAAGAGTAGGATTCCAGCAATTGCAAGCGGCAATGGATACTTGGTAACCATGTTTCCCCAACGGCTAGTATAATCATTACGGCCATGAACCTTTTTGTGCGAATTTGCTTTACTTTTTGGACGAATTCTTTCTCCAACCAGCCCAAGTATCGCTGGAACAATCAGAAGTGACACGATAACTGCTAATAAAACGGCGAATGCTGCTGATATACCCATTGTTGTGATGAACGGTATTCMTGTCACAGAGAGTCCTACAAGAGCAATGATGACAGTAAGACCTGCAAAAACGACCGCGCTGCCCGCTGTTGCATTCGCCAGCGCTACCGCTTCCTTCATCTCTCTGCCTTCCATAAGATTTTGTCTGAACCTCGATATGATGAACAAACCATAATCAATGCCAACGGCAAGCCCCAACATAACCGCAACGGATAACGAGAACGATGCCATGTCAAAGAAATGAGAACTAATAAAGATCCCCATCATACCTAGCGCTAGCGCGATACTAGCGGTTAGGATGGGTAGGCCGGCTGCAAGGAAAGATCCAAATGTTATCGCTAGGATCATGAATGCAATTAATACACCGATTACTTCGGATATCCCGCCGATCTCCATATCGGTTAATGCTACGGAGCCGCTGAGCTCTGTCTGGAGACCATTATCTCTCGCTTGTTCCGCAGCTTTAATTGCAAGTTCTTTTGATTCTGAAGTGACCTCAGCTGCGGAGGTTTTGTATGTCACAACCGCTAAACCGATTTCCTTGTTTTGGCCTATAGTTCCAGTTTCAAATGGGTCTACGACTGCAGCTACCTCTTTATCCTTTCGGATTGATTCTAGTGTGTCCTGTATAATCTTCTTTGTAGACGCAGTCTCCAAGGTTTGACCCTCGGGTGCCTTAAAAATAAACTGAATCGTTCCTTCAGCGGTTGAACCGGTATTGAATGCTGTATTTACAACTTGTAATGCTTGCTCCGCTTTTGTCCCAGGGATGCTCATCTCCTCAGTAAATGACGAGCCCTTATTTATCCCTATCCCCACAACGAGAAGGAGTAGTACTAATGTTCCGATCAATACTGATTTTTTCTTGTGGAAAGCCCATCCCCCGAGCCGGTAAAAAAAATTTGCCATGTTAAAGCTCCCTTCATGTTGTTGTTTTGAATTATGTGTTTATCTTAACGTGTTTTTTCATTTTAGAAATCGTACATAAGGGCATGTACCTTTGGGTAATTTCCGTACCCTTTCAGCGTATGATTCCATATAAAAAAACGCACTCCAGAAATTACTTCTGTGTACGTTGAACGACGGTATTGAATTCTTCTCACAAGTTCACCATTCCACGCTCTACTGCAATTGCAACTGCCTGAGACCTTGAATTCACGCTCAGCTTGTTATAAATATTAGTCAAATGAGCCTTGACCGTACGTTCCGATATGCCCATATCGAAAGCAATTTCTTTGCTGCGATATCCATGCGCGATTGCTTGTAAAACAATACGTTCTTTATCGGACAATGATAATTTATCATTTGTTACTTTTGGGGTATCTTCGCTCTGTTTCGCTTGGAATACTCTTGCCATAATTTCTGGCTGCAAGAGCGTCTCGCCTCTAATCGCGGAATCAAGGGTCCTGAATAAATGTTCACGTCCCGTATCTTTGAGGAGGTATCCTTTGGCTCCCAGTGCCAAGCCGCGGACCATTAGATCGTCTTCATTGTAGGTGGTAAGTATAACGACTGGAATATCATCATGCCTCTTCTTTAGTTCCTGCATCGCTTCAAGCCCGCTCATTCTGGGCATATTTAGATCCATAAGAATGACATCAGGCTGGAGATCTTCCGCTAAGCGTATAGCAGACTCGCCATCTTCAGCTTCCCCTATAACTTGAAAATCAGCACTTGTTTCCATGATGAGTTTAAGACCTTCTCTTACTACAAAATGGTCATCCACAATCAGTACTTTTTTCATCATTGTTCTCCTTTAGCCATTGGTGCCTCGATTTGAATAATCGTTCCATTCGGATCGTTACTGGTGATCAGCCATGTTCCACCAATGATACGTATACGTTCCTGAATACCTAACAATCCGTAGTGACCGGGATGTTTACCTATCTGATTTGCATCGAATCCCTTACCGTCATCCTTAATTATAATTAACAATCGCTCATCAATCTTGCTCAACGTTAGCCATACCTGGTGCGCTTGTGCATGCCGAGCAACATTTGTCAAACATTCTCTGATGATGTGCAAGAGATGTTCGGTTAGCAGCTTTGAAAAGTCATCTCGTAGGTCCATCTTCAATAAGATGGCTATGCCTGTAGCTTGCGTAAACCGCTCTGTCTCATTGCGTACCGCTTCCACTAAATCAATATTCGCAGCTGAATTCGAACGCAGATTGTCAATGGCATGTCTGGCTTCGGATAACGTGCATCTCGCCCGTTCCATGGATTGGAGTACAATTTCATGGGCTCTCTTGGAATTGTGATTTGATAAATGAGCGTCAATCGCTTCTAATTGCATGATCAGCCCAGCAAGACCTTGAGCTAAGGTATCGTGAAGATCACGAGCCATGCGCTGTCTTTCGTTCGCTAAAGTCAGTTCTTCCACTTTCCGATGTGCTGATTCAAGATCGCTAAGAAAGGATTGCGTACGTATACGAGCATGGAATTGCCGTAACATAAGATTGGCAACCGCAACGACAACAACAGTCATCAAAAATAGAAAAGGAAGAAGCGACACGGTTTGTTGAACGTTTGCCATCCAAACCGTTAAAATGCCATACAAAAAGTAATAATAGATGGAAACCATGAAGATATTGATTTTCTTATGGTACACCCCGATACTTTGCCCTATCGGAACGGGGTAAAGACCGATCAATAATAAGGGATAGCCCACTGGCATGAGTAAGACAGCTGCAGAAATGAGGATACCTTGAAAGAAAAAATAAATCCAAGGCCGCTTTGCGGTTAATGAATTCCAATGCCAATGCAAGGAGATATGGAGCAGCAGAACTCCTGTAAAAAACAATAATGGAATCACCCGTATCGTAGAAAGCGATTCAATAATGATCGTACCTAAATAGACCGCAATAATCCACGCGATGATCGGGCCCCTTGAGTCCAGCATCACATTAAGCGTATCTTCAGAGCTATAATTAGATTTTTTACTTTGATCCATGTAACCACTCCTCTATGTCTCCTCTATATAATAACAAGAATGTCCACTTTCTGTACTGTACGATCGGGCATGCCCCTTAGTACAATGTTGCTTACTCTTCTATTCAAGTACAACAGACTGTACTCGGCTTGGTTCGAAACTAGCTTAAGACTTCCTAGCTGTGCCTCCCGAGTTAAGATTATGCATCGCAAAAAAAGCCACCATAGGGTGGCTTTTACAACGCTAAAATAGCTTCTTTACTTTTTTTCTAAAGCATCTTCTAATTTTACATAATCGTAACCAAGATCTTTGGCAACTGCTTCAAAAGTAATTTCACCATTTGCTACGTTTACTCCAAGTTTTAATGCTTCGTTCTCAGCGATTGCTCTATATACACCTTTGTTTGCCATCTGCAATGCATATGGAAGAGTAACGTTCGTTAAAGCGATGGTAGAGGTCCGCGGAACCGCACCAGGCATGTTGGCTACAGCGTAATGAACGACGCCATGCTTGACATAGGTTGGATTGTCATGTGTTGTAATTTGATCGATCGTTTCAACGATTCCACCTTGGTCGATGGCAACATCAACGACAACAGAACCAGGCTTCATTGCCATCACCATTTCTTCCGTTACCAGT
>NZ_JBFUIX010000110.1:0-15608 GCF_056401635.1 Paenibacillus sp. P4_E11
CACTTGTACGATCCGGTCGTCCTTGGCAATAGGCAGTACGTTGACGATGGCCGTCCCGTTCTCCTTCCACTTGTACTCGGGCACCTGATGAACCGGCAGCAGGAACGACAGCCCTTTCTGAGTGAATATGAGCAAGTTCTCAATCGTGTTAACCTCAAGCCAATACCTTACATAGTCTTTCTCCTTGAGGCCTGTGCTTTCCAGCTCCCCACCGGAACGATTGAAGGACAACATACTCGTTCGCTTCACGTAGCCTTCATTCGTCAGTGTCACCAGTACGTCTTCTGGCGTTACCATAACCTCAAGGTTCACTTTCAGCTCTTCGACTTCACCTTGCAGCTCTGAACGGCGATCGATGCCGAACTTCTCACGAATTTCGTTCATCTCTTCCTTGATTACGTTCATCAGCTTCTTGTTATTATCTAAAATGGAACGCAAGTAGGCGATCGTTTTCTGAACTTCCTTCAATTCCTTCTCAATCGAATGAATCTCCAGATTCGTTAGGCGGTACAGCTGGAGGATCAGGATTGCATCCGCTTGACGTTCGGTGAATCCGTATTGATCCACTAAGTTTTTTTGTGCGTCCGCACGATTCTTCGATGCCTTAATCGTCGCGATAACTTCATCGAGAATGTTGAGCGCCTTCGCCAATCCCTCGAGTATGTGGGCCCGGTCTTCCGCCTTCTCCAATTCGTACTGCGAGCGGAAGGTGACGACTTCCTTCTGGTGAGCAATGTAGGCATCCAATATCGCCTTGATACCTAATTGCTTCGGCGTCTTATTGACAATTGCCACCATGTTGAAGTTGTATGTAACCTGCAGGTCTGTTTTCTTCAGCAAATAAGCAAGTATGCCCGAAGCATCCGCTTCCTTCTTCAGCTCTACTACGATACGCAGTCCGTTACGTCCGCTTTCGTCGCGAACTTCAGCGATCCCTTCAACCTTTTTCTCAAGCCGGATATTCTCCATCGCAGTTACGAGCCTGGATTTCACAACTTGATAAGGGATCTCGGTAATGACGATTTGCTGGCGTCCACCCTTCATATCCTCAATCGCCGTCTTGGACCTGACATAGATCCGCCCTTTACCGGTACGATAGGCGTCACGAATGCCCTCTTCCCCCATGATAATGCCACCAGTAGGGAAATCCGGGCCTTTAACTACTTTCATCAAATCTTCAAGCGATAAGTCAGGCTGATCAATAACAGCGATGCAAGCGTCAATGACTTCTCGCAAATTGTGAGGAGGAATTTCCGTTGCGAACCCGGCGCTAATCCCGCTGACCCCATTCACCAGCAAATTCGGATAACGGGAAGGCAGTACAACAGGTTCTTTGGCCGTATTGTCGAAGTTATCCTTGAATAGTACAGTTCGCTTCTCTATATCCCGAAGCAGTTCCATCGCAATTAAGGACAACCGTGCTTCCGTGTAACGCATAGCCGCAGGTGGATCATCATCGAGCGATCCCCAATTGCCATGACCGTCAACTAGCGTATGGGCCATCTTCCATGGCTGGGCCATCCGAACCATACCGTCGTAGATCGATGAATCACCATGGGGATGAAAGTTCCCCATTACATCCCCGACCGTCTTTGCCGACTTGCGGTATGGCTTGTCCGGTGTATTGCCGGAATCGTACATCGCATACAGAATACGTCTCTGCACGGGCTTCAGCCCATCTCGCACGTCCGGGATCGCCCGGTCTTGAATTATATATTTCGAGTAGCGGCCGAATCGATCGCCAACGACTTCTTCCAGAAAAGCCGGTAAAAATTTCTCCGGAGTACTCATACTCGTTTCATCACCATCAGACACCATTCCCTTGCCAATATTTTATTGCTAAGTAGTCTCTACCGGCTACTCGATATACTCCGTGAAGTCTACATTCTCTATGATCCAGTTTTTACGCGGATCGACCTTATCGCCCATAAGCGTTGTGACACGACGTTCCGCTTTGGCAGCATCCTCAATCTGCACTTGCAGCAGCATTCGCAGTTCGGGGTCCATCGTCGTTTCCCACAATTGGTCGGGATTCATCTCGCCAAGTCCTTTGTACCGCTGCAGTTCAACGGACTTCCCAAGCTCCTTGGTGAATTCATTCAGCTGTTCATCGGAATACGCGTAACGCATGACACTATTCTTCCCCGCCTTCTTGGTCACTTTGTAGAGCGGAGGCTGAGCGATGTAGACTTGTCCGTTGTCGATCAACGGCTTCATGTACCGGTAGAAGAACGTCAGCAGCAGCACTTGAATATGTGCACCGTCCGTATCAGCATCGGTCATGATGATGATCTTGCCATAATTACTCTCTTCGGCATCGAATTCGGAACCGACACCAGCGCCGATTGCGGCGATGATCGCCTTGTACTCGTCGTTCTTCATGATGTCGGCGAGCTTCGCCTTCTCGGGATTCATCGGCTTGCCCTTAAGCGGAAGAATCGCCTGATGGCGGGAGTCGCGACCTTGCTTGGCCGAACCTCCTGCAGAATCGCCTTCGACTATAAACAGCTCATTCTTCTGATAATCTTTGGATTGTGCTGGTGTTAGCTTTCCATTCAGGTTGGAGCTCTCGCTCTTGCCCTTCTTCCCGTTACGTACTTCTTCTCGCGCTTTACGGGCTGCCTCTCTCGCCTTGGCTGATTGCACAGCCTTCTTGAGCAACTGCTGCGCGATCTGCGGGTTCTCCTCGAGGAATACATCCATCTGCTCGGACACCACTGCATCTACAGCACTACGGGCAGATGTACTGCCTAATTGATCCTTGGTCTGGCCGACGAATTCGACCTCGCCCATCTTGATGTTGATGACGACCATCATACCTTCGCGAAGATCGACGCCTTCCAGGTTCTTCTCCTTCTCCTTGAGAAGGGTAGCTTTGCGGGCGTATTCATTCATGACCCTCGTGAACGCCGTCTTGAAGCCGGTCTCGTGCGTCCCGCCGCCTCGCGTCGGAATCGAATTCACGAAGGAAGCAATCGTCTCCGTGTATCCATCGTTGTATTGGAAGGCGACCTCAACCTCAATATCGTCTTTCTCCGCTGAGAAATGAATCACTTCGTGAAGGATGGTCTTCTCTTCGTTAAGAAATTGCACGAACTGCTTGGCTCCGCCCTCATATTGAAACGTATCCTGCTTGTCCGAACGTTCGTCCTTAATGTTCACTTGCAAGCCGGAATTCAGGAAAGCAATCTCCTGCAGCCGCTCAGCTAACGTGTCATAATTCATGGCCACGCCGCCTTGAAACACACGCTTGTCTGGTTTGAACGTAACCTTCGTGCCTGTTCGATTCGTATTGCCGATTACTTCCAGACCCGTAGAAGGTTCCCCTACATGCTCCTTGCCACTTGCATCGATCCAGTACTCGAAGCGCTGACGATGAATTTTACCGTCACGGTTAATCTCTACTTCCAGCCATTCCGATAGAGCATTCGTAACCGACGCGCCAACACCGTGCAAGCCGCCAGACTTCTTATAGCCGCTGCCGCCGAATTTGCCGCCTGCATGCAGAATAGTAAAGACGACCTGTGGTGTCGGAATACCAGTCTTGTGCATACCGGTCGGAATCCCCCGGCCATTGTCACGTACCGTTATCGATTGATCTCTATGTATGATGACATCGATCTTAGAGCAATACTTGGCCAGATGCTCATCCACCGCATTGTCAACGATTTCCCAAACCAGATGATGCAAACCAGATGCGCCTGTGCTGCCAATGTACATCCCGGGTCTCTTCCGGACGGCAATTAGCCCTTCCAGTACTTGAATATCATCCGCGTCATAGCCGGTAGGAGCGTTGACTTGCGCTGCCGGCCCTGGAAATAAATCCAATTGTTCGGCCATCCTTGTGCCCCCATTCAGCAAAGTTGTAACATATTATGCATTATATCATCGTTTTCCATTAATTTAATACGTCTTTTTTCGTGAAGCTCCAAAACGATACTGCCACAGCTGCTGCTGTCCATACGGCTAACACGATTAACGAGAAGGACAAAGTCATCCCTTCAACAGGCGGTAACGTGCCGGATAAATAGTCTGTTAGCTGCAGATTGACCATGAACAAATATTTGGCCGTCTCCCAAGATGAAGCCATGTTCGTCAATATCGTTCCGGCGATCAGCACAGCGAGCATGATCCCCATTCCGGCTGCAGTACTGCGTACCAAGACCGATATCATGAGCGACATGCAGCCAACGACTAACGCCGAGAGCCAGACCAGTCCCATCTCCATGAGCAGGAATAACCCCTGGGGAACGGGATGCACGAAGCTGAAGTCGACTTCCGTCCCGACGATCTTGAAGCCGCTGAATACCGGGATGTCCCATCCATTATAACCGAACACTAGCCCAGAGATCAGATAGCATAGCGCCGCAGTCGCGAACACGGTAAGCGATACGTAGAACAGCATGGCGATGAATTTGCTGAGCAATATTTTCCATCGTCGGACCGGACGGGTCAAGAGCAGCTTGATCGTTCCTGTAGTATGCTCCGACGATACAAGATCAGATGCAATGACCATCACCATGAGCGGGATGAACAAACCTACCGCGTTCTTCAGAAAACCGATCGTGAACGTGACCCCATTCGGTGATTCTGGGTTGACGTTCTTGTCCAAATAATACTGGAGCACTCTTACTTGCACTCGCATTACTTTCTTCCACTCTTCCGGAACGCGATTGCTGCCCAGTCGGTTCGTGAAGTCGTTAATCTTCTGCTGATTGACGAGCCGCCAGTCCTGCTCGCCGAACTGCTTCTTGTTGTTCTCGGCAACCTTCATCTGCGCATAAGTGAATATCGGGATCAGAGCGGCCAAGATGAGCAGCACGACGAGAAACCGCCGTTTCTTCATGATCTTAATCGTTTCGTTCTGGACTAATGGATATAGGCCGATTTGGGGACTAGTCAATGGTTTCGCCCTCCGTCATGCTTAAGAATAACTCCTCCAGAGTCGGATTGTTCAATTGAATGCCATATATTTGCACTTGAGCCGCTACAAGCTTCTCGGTTAGCCCTGGGATATGTGCTGCGTCCATCTGAGTAATGATCGTAGTGTCAAAAGGTACAGCTTCAATTGTCTCAGTCATTACGGCCACCCTTGCCAGACGACTGGAATCGTTCTCCACACCGCTCTTCGAAGCAACCACCGAGTTGCCCTCATCTGAACCGAGTACTTGCACCCCATTCTCCGATTGAAACACACGCAATGCCTTATCGAACGGCTTGACATTCCATACGATCCGACTACCCGACTGCTTCAACAGCTCGTCCACCTCGCCTACCGCCAGCACTTCACCATGACTGATGATTGCCACTCGGTCACACATCTGTTGAATCTCACTGAGCAAGTGACTCGAGACGAACAAGCTCAACCCTTGATCCGCCAGCTTGCGTATGAACTCCCGCATCTCCTTGATCCCTTGCGGGTCCAGCCCGTTCGTAGGCTCGTCGAGGATGAGCAGGCTTGGTCGGCCCAGCAACGCTTGGGCTATGCCCAGCCTCTGCCGCATGCCAAGTGAATAAGTCCGTACTTTATCGTGAATGCGATGATCAAGACCCACAATCTCCACCACTTCAGCAATCCGGGCTTCATCCACATTTGGAAGCATCCGAGCAAAATGCTCGAGGTTCTCCCATCCGGTCAAGTAGGAATACAACTCGGGATTCTCAACAATACAGCCGACTTGGCTCAACGCTTCATTATGCTGCTTCTGCACATCATAACCGCATATTTGAATCGAACCCTCAGTAGGCTTGATCAACCCGACTAGCATACGTATCGTCGTTGTTTTCCCGGAGCCGTTCGGACCCAGGAAACCGAATATTTCCCCTCTGCCTACATGGAACGAGATCCCCTTAATAATGAGGCGGTTTCCGATCTTCTTCTTCACTTGATTAACCGATAATACGCTGTCACTCCGCTCCCTCATGGTCCAATCCCCCCTTGTCTATTGAAGAGCCTGCAGGACGCGATCGGCAATCCGTACATAACCGTCCTGGTTCGGATGAAAATGATCGGAATAAATGTACTTTGAGAAATTCAATTGGAATAGATCGAACGTTGGTACGTATACGATGTTCGGATATTTGGCCGCTGTCCGGAAGACGGCATCATTCCATTCCGCCACATGCACGGATGCAGGACGCATCTCAGGCAAATCGTAGAAAGGGTTGTACACCCCAACGTAGACGATCGTTGCTTTCGGGTTCATCTCGGCGAGCTTAACAAGTATTTGCTCCATCCGTTTGAGCGGCTCCGGCATACGCTGCCTCACCTTGTCCGGGTCCAATTGATCGGTCTGTGAGTTCATCACATCCTGTGAAATCGAGAACAGATCGTTGCCGCCCATCGTTAACAGAATGAGATCGGCTTTCTCTATCCCATACGAGACTCCAATCTGACCTTGCAAATCCCGCAGCAGTTGATCAGATTTGTATCCGTTCACCGCATAGTTCCCGATCAGATTCACCTGCTTGTTCAACTTCTGCTCGAGCTTCTCCTTCACGTTCAGCACGTAGCCCTTGCCGCTCGTATCCCCCGTTCCCTTCGTCAGGGAATCGCCTAGCGCCACAATGCGGATCGTGTCTTTGTCGAGCGGTGTTTCGACCTTTGGTTTCTCGGGCTCTGTCAGGAACGAGGCTGGTTGCGGATTCAATACGTCCATAGCCGCGTAGACGAGGCCGAATACAAGCAGAATCGTAGTCAGTACCGCCGCCAAGCCTACCGTTCTCCATATCAATCGCGTTCCTTTCAATATTACCCCTCCTGATCATCGCAAGCCTGACTCCATCGTACTATTTTCATGAATATGGCAAGAAGTGCTTTCTTGTAGAGTAAAGGTTCCTCATGGATTTTGCAAATCTAAAACAATCCCCCGCAAACAATCCCCGCAAAGTGAGGTGAACCTCTGTAGCTTATTCCTATTATTTTGAGGGGGCCCCAGAACTTATCCTTTCAGCAAAAAGAGCCTCTCGTTAACAGCTTACGTGAGGCTCCGCTCGTTCCTAATACTAGAGCTTCCTGATTCGGAAGTTCGCTTCAAGCAAGGCCCAGTTCTGAGGGAAAGATTGCCCGAGCACCCAATAGCTAATACCCCTTAGCCTATACTGCTTGATCAAGTTATATTTGGCTTGCATACTCCTTGCATCTTCAAACCAGACGACATGCTCTTTCGCTTCCTTATCATAATACCGATAATAAGGCGACTGAGCTACCTTATCGAACTGGATGTACGCACCGGAATCTCGTGCTAGATTGACGGCTGCCTTCGGGCTGATTGTTGGAGCGAACTTACCTCCAGCCTTGTAGGGCAGCGTCCAATTGTACCCGTACAAGGGAGCGCTCATCATGATCTTATACCGAGGAATGACGGTAATCGCATAATCCAGCACACGTCGGACTTGTTGCAAGGGGGCAACGGCCATAGGCGGACCACCAGACCATCCCCATTCATACGTCATCAGGATGACGAAATCAACAATCGCTCCATGCGCCCCATAATCATGGGCTTCGTACCACGGGCCGGTCTGCTCTCCGCTTGTCTTGGGGGCTACCGCGGTCGAGACAAGTTTGCCAATCGCGTGCATGCGCATAGTAAGTTCTTTTAGGAAGCCAGTATACACATCACGCTCATTCGGTCTGATATGCTCGAAGTCCATATTGAGCGCTCTATACTCCTTCGCCACCATCGTTTTCTCGATATTTACCATGAGCCTTTCCCGTGCGATCGCGTCGGTCATCACGTTATGCGCCACTTCAGCCGAGAAGGTTCCATCTTCAAAATTCGTAAGGACCATCATCGGTACTGCATCTGTCTTGGCGATTTCATCAAGAGCAGCATCCGCATTGGGGGGTGTGATCGATCCGTCTGAATGCACAATGTATTGGAATATGCCGAAGTAGGTCATATAACGGGAAGTTTCCTGCACAATCTTACGATCACGCTCTGGTTCTTTCATCTGCAAATAGCCGTTCACTTCAATCGTCATCTTGGGCCCCACATGGAGCTGTCCGGGAATACGCAACCGCGTACCTGGGTATATCAAGGCCGGATTGACGATACCGTTCAATCGGGCAATGGACTCCCATGTAACCCCATAATATCGGGCGATGTGCCAGAGTGAGTCACCTGATTTCACAAGGTGCATACGTTCCATTGCAGGGACGAGCAGCGCTTGACCTGGCACAAGACGGTCCGGTTCATCCAGCTCATTCAACCGAACAAGGTCATCGACGCTTACTCCATACAACCTGGCTATCGCCCACAAAGAATCACCAGGATTCACGGTTACAATCTGCAAGCAGCCCCCTCCTCCCACACATTAGCAACTAGCTTGACATGATGCTCCGTTTCTATGCGTATTCCACACGGTTGTGAAAATGCATGTTCGGGGAAAAATAAATAGCCAAAGTTAGCCTAGCATACTGTCCAAGAGCCGGACTGAGGAGGATTCCACGCGCGTTGAGGAAAAACAGCGATCGACGCAGCAAAAACCCCCGCACGCTCTTTTGAGGGGCAGGGGTTCTATTCATCGTGATTGAAATAGCAATGGTTGATGAATGGCGGTTGGTTTACAGCTTCCGCAGTTTCACTTCTTCGGCTGCGTGATCGGCACCCTTAGTCAAGATCAGGTGGGCACGGGTTCGGGTCGGCTGTATATTCTCCTTCAGATTAAGCAGGTTAATCTCACGCCATATGCTTGTCGCGGTTTCCACAGCATCATCGTCCGATAAGCTCGAATAGCGGTGGAAGTAGGAGTTCGGGTTGGCGAAGGCCGTGCTGCGCAGCATCTTGAACCGTTCCACATACCACTCGGCAATATCCGCTTCCTTCGCATCCACATAGATCGAGAAGTCGAAGAAGTCCGATACATATACTTCTCGGGACTTCTGGCCCTTACGGATGCCCGGCGAGTGTGCCTGCAGAACATTGATGCCTTCCACGATCAGAATATCCGGCTGACGAATTGTCTGTTTCTCATTTGGCAGTATGTCATAAGCCAGGTGAGAATAGATCGGACAGCTAACTTCTGGAGAGCCTGATTTAATATCGGCCAAAAAGCGGATCAGCTTCCGTGCATCATAACTCTCGGGAAAGCCTTTGCGCTTCATTAATCCGCGCTCCTCAAGCACCCGGTTCGGGTACAGGAACCCGTCCGTCGTCACAAGATCGACTTTGKGATGGCTCGGCCAGTGTGACAACAAAGCTTGCAGGACACGGGCGGTCGTGCTCTTACCAACCGCCACGCTACCAGCAATCCCAATAATATAGGGCACTTTCGCCGTATGATCGTTCAAGAATGTCTGTGTCGCTTTATATAACTGCTGTGTAGCCTCCACGTATAAGTTCATCAGTCTGGAAAGCGGGAGGTAGATGTCCTGTACTTCAACAAGCGAGATTTTATCATTCAACCCTTGAAGCTCGTACAGATCCTGCTCTTCAAGCGTGAGCGGAGTAACGTCCCTCAGCTTCGCCCATTCCTGACGTGAAAATGTTTTGTAAGGCGTGAACTCTTGTTGCATCGAATGTGGGGCTTCCGMCATGTAGGGATCTTTCCTTTCTAATCAAACGGCATCGCCCAAAAATTTGTACTGTGCTTCAACCAAGCCATAGTAGATGCCCCGGTTCTGCATCAGTGCATCGTGGCTGCCTTCTTCCATCAGGCGTCCGTGGTCCATCACTATAATCTTATCCGCATTGCGGATCGTGGACAAGCGGTGCGCGATAATGAAGGAAGTACGGCCTACTAGCAAAGCTTTGAGCGCTTCCTGAATGCGAAGCTCGGTTTCGGTATCGATACTTGCAGTAGCTTCGTCAAGAATCAGAACACGCGGATCGGCAAGCAAGGCGCGAGCGAACGAGATTAATTGGCGCTGACCCATCGACAACACGTTCCCGCGTTCTTCTACCTGTGTATCGTATCCATCTGGCAATCCTGCAATGAAATCATGCGCGTATACCGCTCTAGCAGCCGCTTCGACTTCCATGTCAGTTGCATCCAGACGGCCAAACCGGATATTGTCGCGAATCGAGCCGGAGAAGATGAACGTATCTTGCAGCACGATCCCTACTTGGGAACGCAAGCTCTGCAGTGTAAAGTCGCGAATATCTTGTTCATCGATCAGTACACGACCCGCGACTGGATCGTAGAACCGGCATAACAAGTTAATAATCGTACTTTTCCCTGACCCGGTATGTCCAACTAATGCGATAGATTCCCCGGCACGGGCTTGAAGGCTGACGTTCCGCAAGGCGGGACGACCCTTCTCGTACTCGAATATAATGTTCTCCAGACGAATTCCACCTGTTATCGGCGGCAGTTCTCTGGCATCCGGCTTTTCCGCTACAGTAGGCTGCTCGTCCATAAACTCGAATAATCGCTCTGAGGACGCCATTGCAATAAGCATTTGCTGATACATCGCACCTAATCGGTTGATCGGCTCCCAGAAGTTCCCAATATAGTTAGCGAATACTACGAGAAGACCGATGGTCATTGCTTCTGTCTGAATAAGATGCGATCCGAGCCAGAATAAGATACAAGTACCAATCGCTGCAGTAAGCTCGATAATCGGGCCAAACGTCTGGTTGAGCATCGATGCTTTGTTCCAGGTCAACCGGTTCGTCTCATTCATATCATTGAAGTATTTTATGTTTTCTTTTTCCTGCGTAAACGCCTGCGTTACTTTGATCCCTTGAATACTCTCGGCCAAATGGGAGTTAATGCGTGACGTCTTGACACGTACGTCCTGCCAAGCGATCCGAATCGTCGTCCGCAGCTTGCCGGAGACAAAGAACATGATCGGTACAGTTACAATGATGGCCAAGCCAAGCTTGAAATTCAAAGTCAGTAAGATGATGATAATCCCAATCAGCTGTATCGAGTCTATAAGCAGGTTGACGACGCCGTTCGTGAACAAATCCTGCAAGGAGTTCACATCGTTCGTTATTCGAACGAGAATGGAACCGGCGGGTCGCTTGTCGAAGAAACGGAACGACAGCTGTTGAATATGTTTGAATAGATCATGTCGCAGGTCATAGATGACATTCTGCCCGATAATATTCAAATATTTGATGCGATAGCTGTTCACAAACCATTGTACAATATACAAACCTAGCATACCTGAAGCGATCATGATTAGCATCTTGCCTTTGCCATTGCCGATTGCATCATCGATCGCAAGACCGATCAAATATGGTATTGTAAGCTTCGCCACGGTGCCAAGCAGCATCGCGAACAAGATGACGGGCAGCATTTGCTTGCGATAAGGCTTCAAGTAAGCTCCTAGTCGGCGTAGCTGCGCCCAGTCGAACGACTTATCCATCAGTTCGTCGTCTTGATAAACGAATCGTTGCTTTTCGTTCGCGTCTTTTGGCGACTCTGTGTTCTTACTGGTTGTATTAGCTTGATTGCTGCTCAATTCGCCAACCTCCGTTCAATCTGTTTTTTGACGAGGCTGGGGTGATCCGAATATTGAATTTTGTACGTTTCGTAGTACCGACCTGGTTCACGCAACAATTGCTCGTGAGTTCCACGCTGAACGATGCGGCCTTCATCCAATACGATGATCTCATCGGCTTGCTTGAGTGAGGAAATCCGATGCGCGATAATGAACGTCGTTCTTCCCTTCATCAACTCGCGGAAGCCCGCTTGAATCTCATGCTCGGTTTCCATATCAACCGCACTGGTGGCATCGTCGAGCACAAGGATTTTCGGATTTTTGAGCAAAGCGCGAGCAATCGCGATCCGCTGCTTCTGTCCACCGGACAGCCCCATCCCCCGTTCGCCGACAATCGTGTCATAACCTTCTGGCAGCTCCATAATGAAATCATGCGCCTTAGCGAGCTTCGCGGCTTGAATAATTTCATCCATAGAAACATCCCGCTTAGCATAAGCAATATTGTTACGGATGGAAGCCGAGAACAGGAACGTTTCCTGGAATACGAGGGCTACTTGTTCCCGCAAGCTCCCGACCGCAACATCGCGGATGTCCGTGCCATCCAATGTAATGCGACCTTCCTTAATATTGTAAGCTCTCAGCAACAGCTGAATGACCGTTGATTTCCCGGAACCGGTAGGGCCAAGCAGGCCGATGACCGACCCAGCCGGAGCATTCAAGCTGAAGTCTGTTAGAGCAGGCTCCTTGTCCGGATAAGCGAATGTAACTTTCTCGAAACGAACGTTTCCTTTCACTTGCTCCGCTTGCAGTTCAATCGCTCCAGCCTTGTCTTTTACATGCATGTATTGATGCAATATTTCAAGCACGCGTTCGCCCGAAGCTTTCGATTGCGTGAAGTTGTTGATATGCAGTCCGATATCTCGCATAGGAGCGATGATGTACCAGATTAAGCTGAAGAAGGCAACGAGCTCCCCGATTGACATCTTATCCTGAATGACGAACCAGCCGCCGACTGTGAGCACCACGACCACACAAAAGTTGGAGAGGAACTCAAGCAGCGGGAAAAACTTCGCCCAGGCATACGCGAGTGTAATGTGATTCGACTTATACTCCTCGCTGCGGGATGCGAACTTCTCGACCTCGAACGGCTCACGTGCGAATGATTTGACGGTACGCACACCCGTAATGTTCTCCTGAACAGCGGTCGTCAAGTTGCTCATCGCTTTGCGCACTGCGCGGAAGGCGGGGTGAATCGTCTTCTCGAATCGCAGCGCGGTGAAGGCCACGAACGGTACCGAGACGAAGGTGACGAGTGTCAACTGCCAATTGAGTGTGAGCATCATGATCGATCCGAAGCCTACCATGAGGAACACGTTCAAGATTTGCGCGAAGCCGAATCCGATGAACTGGCGAATCGCTTCAAGGTCCGCCGTCAATCTCGACATTAGATCTCCGGTCTTCGCCCGATCGTAATACTGAAAGGACAAGTATTGCAACTTCTTGTACAGTGCGTTGCGCAGGTTGTACGCAATCGTATTGCCGACTCTTCCCCCTGTGAATCCGTGCAAAAACTGAAAGGAAGCCTTGACCGCAATCACTCCTATTACTGAAAGCGCGATGTAAGGGACCAAGTTGTAGTTTCCAGGTTTGATGACATCATCAATTAAGAAGCGAAGCAGGTTCGGATATACTAACCCGAGTGCGGTGGAACACATCAAGAAGAAGATTGATGCGAACAATAACCGCTTTTCTTGCCAGTAATACTCTTTCAATTGCTTTAGTACGTTCATCAGGATCCTCCTCGGGCTTTAGCACAAAAATGTGCTTCATCATCAAGCCCCATCGGCTTTATTTGCAAAACCGAAAGCATTTTCAATCTCAATGAATCTTATCATCATCCCCTGCATCCTTCAATCACCCGAAACGGGAGAAACCTTCATAAACACCCTTAATTCTACGAAAAAACAGAAAATCGGGACGTAATCCAAGCGTATCTTCCGAATCGTCGGGATAACCGGAAATGTATACGTTTTCATGAAAATCGAAAAAACCGGGCTTTGCAGGAGCGCAGCAGCAGTGAAAAACCTTTGTCCGCTTCGAACGAATGAAGGGCCTCCGGCCGCTGTTGAATCCATGTCCCTGGTTGAAATCTGTCAAAGGTTGGGACTTGGATTCAAAGGCGGTCGGCGCTTCCAGCGCCTCTTACGGCTCCTTCAATCATCCTACGCTGAGTTTTCTCTGTTGCAGAGCAATCTACAAACCCGGTTATTTCAAGAGGAGGAGGAAGAAGAGCAAAGAACCACGAATTGCTCCTGCAAGCGTCGCAATTCAACCAGATCATGCTTCATCTCCAGAGCATCGAGCAAACCTTCCACGTGCTCACGCACGGCTTGCAACTGAAGCTCATGCAGACGCGCGATCGCTTCGTTATACTGTACGGCATATGTTTGCTCAATGAGCAAGCTGTGTCGTTCGATATAGCTCGTGACCGGCTCCTGGAATCGCTTCTCTAACGTATCCCTCAGCTGTGTACGGCCCGTTCCTTCGAAGAAGTGCTTGCCGCTCTTGTACATGCCATGTAGCTCTTTCTCTTCGAACGCGACACCCTCTAGCGTCTCTTCTACTTTGGGTGTGTTGAATTTGACTGGCGTGTAGGATGAGGCCTCGAAGGTCGAGATGTGCTCACGGATTCGGTCGGCATTTTTCTCCGCACGCTTGCGCGCAAGTCGGTTCAATGCTTGCTCCACTCTTAACGTCGTGGCCAGCAGTTCTTGCGACAAGTCGTACGAGATCAATCGGATCAAGTCGTTCGAAGCTGCGCGAAGCAGCGAACGAATCGGACCCGCATCTTCTCGCAGCGAGGCCGGATTGAAGGCGTACGTGTACAGATCGCCGAAGCGATAGAACAACCTCTGTTTCACGTAGTACAGCAGCTCGGCTGCTTCCTTGTTCGCCTCTCTCACATCTTCTGCAGGGTCTGGGGAAGAAAGCATCGCTTCGACGCGGCCGAGTGCCTCGGTCAATTGCTCGATACGCTGCTTGCGCCCGGCCTCGCCTTCATTCGCACTGTTGATCCATTGACGCAACACCCCATCCGCCCGCTCCAGCTCTTGCTGTGCGGCATGGACTGCGATGTCTGCCAGCTCCTCGAAGGCGAAGCGAACGAAGTCTCGTTCGAATGGGAGGATACCTGAGACGTTCAGCTGGGCCGCATCTCCGTTCATCTTGCTGTCGAGCGCAGCCAAACTGGATACCGGATAGATGCGCGGCTTGCGAATGCCGTATTGCAGCAGATTGGACGCCACATGAGCGACTACGCCTTCCAGCTCCTGCTCGTCGGCAGCCAAATCTGCGGCGTTAACGACGAAAAACATTTTGTCGAGCTCAAACGTATCTTTCACTCTGCCCAGCTGTAGCAAAAACTCACGGTCTGCTTGGGAAAAGGCATGATTGTAATAAGTCACGAACAAGATTGCATCTGCATTCTTGATATAATCGAACGCTACCCCCGTATGACGGGCGTTTATCGAATCGGCTCCAGGTGTATCTACTAGCACCATGCCTTGATTCGTCAAGGCACACGCATAGTGCAGCTCAATAAAGGCTACGTAACAGGACTTGCTCTCCTCCGCGACATAATCGCGGAACTCGTCCAGATCGGCGCGGATTTCTTCCCCCAAGTGTCCAGCAGCGAAGTTCCAACCATTGCGGACGGCTTTCAGGAATGTGTAGTGTGGCTTGCCGCTTGGTGCGACGGAATCCGGCTTCAACCGGTCGATCTGGCCCAACGCTTCGTCCATGCTCGTGATGGAATAGCCCAACACTTGCAAGGAATAACGCACGTCTTCCAACATCGCTGCAGCACTCTTCATCTGAACACGTACTGACCCATGGGGCCATCCGTCCGTAGGCGGCACGATCTTGTTGATCGCGGCCGTCGTCGGATTCGGCGATACGGGCAGGACGGCTTCGCCCATCAAGGCGTTGGCGAACGACGACTTGCCTGCACTGAATGCGCCGAACAGCGCAATCGTGAACGTGCTGCCCGTCAGGCGATCGGCCTTCTCGCGCATCGCGTTCACGATCGACTGCATCGCCGGGATGCCGGCCAACAGCCCGGCTCCCGCCTGCAGCCGCTGCGCCGTGCGCAGCATGCCGCGCCGCGGGTCGGCCGCTGGCGCGACCGCGCTAGCGCTGGCGCTGCCTGCGACCGGCG
>NZ_JBFUIX010000111.1:0-14915 GCF_056401635.1 Paenibacillus sp. P4_E11
TTATTTTGGATACATCTTTCTTCCCATCTGTCTCCACGCCGCTTGATACATCGACACCATCCGTCTCATACTCGCTCAGAAGCTCCCCGACATTGTCCGCATGCAGTCCCCCGGCAACAAGGAGCGGAATATGGTGCGCTCTGGCCCAAGCCAGGTAAGCGGGAATCCGGTCCCAGGCGAACGTCTGTCCCGAACCGCCGCCAACGAGTGGCTCGAATGTATCCAGCAGCAGCATATCAATGCTGCCTGCATAGAGCCCAAGCGATTCCTCTAGCGTAACCTCGGTGGACGGATTGCCAATGGAAACGACTTTGATGACTTGTACGCCGAACGTGGACTTTACCCAACGACATAGCTCCGCTGACTCGTGTCCATGCAGCTGCACCACATCGAGCGGGGCTTCACGCAACACATCAGCCAACTCTTCTGGAGTTGGATTGACGAAGACGCCTACGGTCTGTGGTTGTCGTCCACCTTGTGGACCCTTCTCGTGTATGACTCGTATCAACTCGCCTGCCTGCGGCCCGGTAACTTGTCGACGGCTCTTGGCGAATAAGAAGCCGATATAATCGATCGGCAAATGCAGGATCGACTGTAATCGTTCAACGTCCTGAAGTCCACAGATTTTCACAACCGCTTTATTACCTGCCGCGCCCATTTCAGTGCGCTCCTTGCCGAGCTTGTGGATTAGTTGTAGGGCCGAGCAGTCCAGTCACCGCTAGTCCAATGTCAGGTTTGCGCATGAAATGCTCACCGACCAATACGGCATGGGCACCGATATTACGCAAATATTCAATTTCATCTGCCGCTGATATTCCACTCTCACTTACAATCGTACGGTCAGCCGGAATGCGTGTAATCAGATGCTCCGTCGTACCCAGATCCGTGACGAATGTTTTGAGGTTGCGGTTATTAATCCCGATCAATGTTGCCTTTTGCTCCAAATCGAGCACGCGCTCCAGTTCTTCCAGATCATGAACCTCGACCAGAACGTCCAGCCCGATATCCTTAGCTGTCCGGAGATATTCATTCATCTCAGCTGAAGTAAGAATTGCTGCTATTAGTAGGATCGCATCCGCTCCAATCAAGCGAGCTTCATAAATTTGTGTAGCATCAATGGTAAAGTCCTTGCGCAGAATCGGCACCCGAACAGCTTCCCGAACCGCGCTCAAATAGGCGTTCGATCCTTGGAAATAATCCGTATCGGTCAGCACCGAGATGCAATCCGTCCCGGCAGCTTCATAGGCCTTGGCAATCTGCACCGGATCGAAGTCTGCCCGGATCAATCCCTTGGACGGCGAAGCTTTCTTCACCTCGGCGATTAGACCCATCGTCCTATTGCGGTTCTCTGCGAGCGCTCGTTCGAACCCGACACAAGTCGGTAGCGCAGCAATGCGCTTCTCTACATCCGACAAGGAGAAGGTCTTCTTTAATTGCTCGACCTCTTGTTTTTTGGTTGCGACAATTTTATTAAGAAACATGGCTTAGTTCTCCTGTATATTGGACAAGTTGCTCCAGCTTGGCAAGCGCTTGACCGGAATCGATTGTTGCTGCTGCTAATTGTACACCCTCCTGCAGGGATGGGCAATGACCGCTCACATAGAAACAAGCACCAGCATTAGCTAATACAATATCCCGACAAGCCCCAACCGCTCCCCGGAATACGGCGTGAATCATCTCGGCATTACGCTTTGCATCCCCACCTACTACTTCATGAACCGAATATGTGCGGAGCCCAAGTTGCTCAGGGGTAATATCATAAGTAGTAATGGCCCCATCCTTCAGCTCAGTTACTTTGGAAGGTGCGGAAATGCTGATCTCGTCCAACCCATCGTAGCTCGCCACGACAAGTCCGCGCTTCAGCCCAAGGGATTGCAGAACGCTCGCAATCAATTCTGTCTTGCTGCGGTCGAACAATCCGAGCAGTTGTCGATCCGCTCCTGCCGGATTCGTAAGCGGGCCGAGCAAATTGAAGATTGTCCGTACGCCGATCTCACGGCGTGGGCCGGCAGCATGCTTCATCGACTGATGATACGTTTGCGCGAACATGAAGCAGATTCCCACCTGGTCGAGGCATTTCGCCGCCTGCTCGCTATTCAGCCCGATGGAGACGCCAAGCGCTTCCAGAACGTCTGCGCTGCCGCTCTTGCTGGACATGGCCCGATTGCCATGCTTCGCTACACGAATGCCACCTGCTGCGGCTACTAGAGCCGATGTAGTAGAGATGTTGAACGTATCCGCACCATCGCCCCCCGTGCCGCACGTATCCAACAGGTTATGACTCTCCGTACGTACCGAACTCGCCATACTGCGCATCATCTCGGCGAAACCTGTGATCTCGTCCGCTGTCTCTCCCTTCATGCGTAGTGCCGTAATCAGGCTGCCGATCTGAGCAGGTGTTGCAGCACCGTTCATAATCTCACCCATCACAGTACGAGCTTCATCGCGTGCTAGATTCCCACCGCTGACAACCCGGCCAATCGCCTGCTGCATCGTCATTGTTTGCTCCATCCCCGTTACCTCCCCCAATTTATTGCACTTAATAATAGTCCTGATTCGTAACCGATGCCGTAACAGGCTTCTTAGTCTCTACTCCGAATATAGCTTCAGCCATACGGATCGAACGCAGCATCCCCATCGCCTTGTTCACAGTCTCCTGGTATTCGGACTCGGGTACGGAATCCCAGACGATCCCTGCGCCTGCTCCGACATAAGCTTTGCCTTCTTTGAAGACGATCGTACGAATCGTAATGCAAGTATTCAAGTTTCCGGAGAAGCCCAAGTAGCCGATCGCACCTGCATACGTTCCACGAGCCTCTTCCTCCAGCTCCGCGATGATTTCCATGGCTCTTAGCTTGGGCGCACCAGAAACAGTTCCAGCAGGCAGGCAAGAGATGAAGGCATCGAAGAAGTCTTTGTCCGGCCGTAGTTGCCCCGATACATTGGAGACGATATGCATGACGTGTGAATACCGCTCGATCTGCATATAGGAATCACATTTGACCGTTCCGAACTCCGCTACGCGCCCGATGTCATTGCGTCCAAGGTCGACGAGCATCAAGTGCTCCGCGCGTTCTTTCTCGTCAGCCAGAAGCTCCTTCTCCAGAGCAGCATCCTGTTCCGGTGTTTTGCCACGCGGGCGAGTACCGGCTATCGGACGGGTCTCTACCCGACCATTGTCTACTTTCACAAGTGCTTCAGGCGACGTGCCGACGATAACTTCATCGTCCATCTTCAGATAATACATGTAAGGGGACGGGTTCATCGTGCGCAGCACCCGGTAGACGTGAAGCGGCGAAATCTCGGTCTCGATATGGAAGCGTTGGGACAACACGACTTGGAATATATCCCCTGCCCGAATGTACGTCTTAGCTTTGTTCACATTGTCGATGTACTGTTGCTTGGTCATATTAGAATGAATGCGACCCATGTCCACATCCGTCGGGATTGCATTTTGCTGGGACCCGAGCTGTGGAGTCGGCTGCTTCAAGCGCTCAATCGTGGCATCAATCTTGCTGCAGGTCAAGGCGTAAGCTTCGCGAATGTCAGCATCTGTCGCATGTTGGCTGATATGCACATTGGCAATAACTTGGATGCGCTGCTTGAAATGGTCGAACACGATAACCTGATCACAGAACATGAACTGCATATCGTCCATCTGTAGATCGTCCGTACGGTGTGGAGGCACGTTCTCGTAGTACTGCAGCAGGTCATATCCGAAAAATCCGATCGCCCCCCCGGTGAACGGAGGCAGATCTTCGATCGAAGGACTGGAATACGAACGCAGCAGCCCTTTGAGCATTTCAAGCGGTTTGTCATGAACCTTTCTTCGTTCACCGGCATGTTCGATCTCAAAATGACCGCTTTTACCTTGGACGATGAGAAAAGGGTCGGTTCCGATGAAGGAATATCGCGCCCACTTGGCCCCGCCCTCCACGCTCTCTAGCAAAAATGCCCGCTTCTCTTGGTGCAAGTGCTGGAATACACGAATCGGCGTTTCGGTGTCAGCCATTAAATTGCGGACGACCGGGATCAAGTTATATTGTCCGGCCAAACGCACGACTTCCTGCTCGCTAGGTGAAAACATAGTAATCGCTCCTTTACACGGTGATGTGAACGGCTGGAGTAAATTAAAAAACCTCTACGCATCGCGTAGAGGTTAGGTTGATTGCAGATAGAAGAAGTTGCTCCAATAGCGGAATGAGAAAATCTCATGAAATTCCGATTGACTCTTACGCAAACAACCCCTATGGGCGCTTCACGACTTTCAATCGTTCATTCCATGTACCCACCTTACGGACGGATACATTCCCGGTTCTAGTCTTGTTTGCCAATAGCAAACAAGGTGCTCACTTGCACGCTCTTCTCGACTCATCTAACTCTGCTCAACTGTACTCTACTCGGCTCTTGCTTGCTCTCTACTATACACTACTTATAAAAATACCGTCAACACCATTTTCACCCGTATGGCCTAAGCCTTGGTCTGTACCAGATCTGGACGGAGCTTCTTCGCTTCGTTCAAATAAATATGTTGAATGTCAGCCTGATCTTTGTTCGTGTTGATCAGAACCATCAATCGAATGCATCTGGGCAGCCCGTTCGGCACGGAAATCTCCAACGAACACATCAGCGGTACCAGCTCCCAGCCTTGCATCTGACGAATGGCCCGCGCCGGAAACGCCGCATCCAAATCTGCTGTTACTGTTACGAATACGCTTGCGATATCCCCAGGAAGAACATCATTATGGAGTACGATTTCATTCAGCAATTGTATAGTCGCATCCAGAATTTCGGTTTCCTCGTTATGTTCAACCGTAATTGCTCCTCTTATTCCCCTTACCACCATTGTCCTACGCCTCTCCCTTCATCGCTTCCAGCACATCCCGAACCGATTGCGACGCAATCTTATCGTTGATTTCTACTTTCCCGATCTCGGTCGGAACGACAAATACCATGCTGCCTTCCCTGAACTTCTTGTCATGCATCATTACGTCCATGATCGCTTCGGTGTCCATATGAGCCGGTATGCGCACAGGGAGGCCGAACTTGCGGAATATGCGCTCTGTATCGGTATAGATATGAGCAGGATTGCCCAGATTAACAGACAATCGAGCTGCACATACCATGCCGATCGCAATAGCTTCCCCGTGCAGTAGCTCGCCATAACCAGCAACGGCTTCGAACGCATGGCCAAACGTATGCCCAAGGTTCAAGATAGCTCGTAGACCACCTTCACGTTCATCTTGCGAGACGACAATCGCCTTGACCTTGCAGCCTTCATAAAGCCCGTATTCCAGCGCTTCAGCACGAAGCTGCAGCAGAGCCTCGGCATTCTCTTCGCACCATGTTACGAAGGAACGCTCCCAGATCAAGCCATGCTTGATCATTTCCGACAGCCCTGCGCGCACTTCGCGATCCGGCAAACTGCTAAGTGTTGATATATCATATAGTACGAATTCCGGTTGATGGAACGCACCGATTATGTTTTTGGCTTGCGGATGGTTAACTGCTACCTTGCCGCCGACGCTGCTGTCGTGCGCCAAAATCGTAGTCGGCATCTGGACGAAGCGGATGCCGCGCATGTAGCTGGCCGCTGCATAACCGGCCAAGTCGCCAACGACGCCGCCGCCCAAGGCGACGATCGTCGAGCTGCGGTCGAGCCCGGTCTCCAAGGCGTCTGTCACCAGCTGCTCCAGCATCGCCAGCGATTTCGATTTCTCACCTGCTTCTACAACAGAGGAAGTGACCTTGTACCCGCCTTCACGCAATACGCCAAGGAGCTTCTCCAGATAATGAGGAGCAACTTGACTGTCCGTCACTACTAGAATCGGCGATTTCACACCAATGCCATGCTGCTTGAATAAGTCCGCAGCCTGATTCAACAAGCCAGGTCCGATATAAATCGGGTATGACCGATCTCCCAAATCGACCGTAAGCTGTTTCATCTTAGTACCGTCCCACTTGTGCTAGGTAGTTCTCGTAGTTGGCGCGGATTTCCTCGATCGAATCGCCGCCGAATTTCTCCATGAAGGCGCGTGCTACTTCCCATGCGACTACACTTTCCATAATAACGCCTGCAGCCGGAACCGCACACGTATCGGAACGTTCCACCTGCGCGGTGAACACTTCCTTCGTGTCGATATCGACGCTCTGCAATGGCTTATACAGGGTAGAGATCGGTTTCATTACAGCGCGAACGACAATCGGTTCACCTGTAGTCATGCCGCCTTCCAAGCCGCCAGCACGATTGGATGCACGGTGGAAACCGCCATCTTCGGTATACCGAATCTCATCGTGCACTTTGGATCCCCGGCGGTTGGCTGCTTCGAAGCCGATCCCGAATTCTACACCCTTGAATGCTTGAATCGAGACGACCGCCTGTGCGATACGTCCATCAAGCTTGCGATCCCATTGCACGTGGCTGCCCAGTCCAACCGGACATCCTTCTACTATGACTTCAACGACGCCGCCTAGCGTATCGCCGTCCTTCTTCGCTTGATCGATCGCAGCGATCATCTTCTCCTCCGCTGCCTTGTCAACTACGCGAACCGGAGACTCTTCCGTCACGCGACGCAGTTCATCAATCGACAACTCCTGGCGCTCCACGGCGATTTCACCGATCGAGATCACTTGTCCAGCCACCTTAATGCCGAATTGTTCAAGCAATTGGCGAGCGATCGCTCCACAAGCTACACGAACCGTCGTTTCACGTGCACTTGAGCGCTCCAGAATGTTGCGCAAATCCCGTTGATTGTATTTCAACCCGCCGTTCAAGTCGGCATGCCCCGGGCGCGGTCGGTTGATCCGGCGTTTCCCTTCGCTGCCTTCCTCAACATCTTCAATGCTCATCACAGTCGTCCAGGCTTTCCAGTCCTTGTTCTCTACAACAAGTGCAATCGGCGCCCCGGTCGTCTTCCCATGGCGTACTCCGGCGACTAATTGGGCAGCGTCCTTCTCAATCTGCATCCGTTTGCCGCGTCCATAGCCTTTCTGCCGACGTTCCAGCTGTTCATTTATCGGTTCCGCCGTAAGCGGCAAATTACTCGGAATCCCTTCAACAATCGCAGTTAGTTGCGGACCATGTGTTTCTCCCGCTGTTAAGTATCTCATTCGTGCGTTCTCCCTTCGTTCTACCCTTGTTCACGGTACACTTTAGCGCTTTGCTGTACAAGTCTTCTGTAATTATAGTACAGCCTCCACGGTTTGACAATAAAAGACCCAAATCGTCCTCCCCACAAAGTGAAGATGGCCTTCGATGCTTAATCCATGGCGAAGCCCCTTTGCGGGGACCCCGGATACAAAAAAAGCATGTCTCCTGCATGCCCACTAAGCGAGCATACCCGAAACATGCCGACCCTACTGCTCTTTCAAACTTTTATCCGTTAATTGGCTGTGTCATGATCCGGTGAGGCTCTGCCCACTTCGGATCGTTCACCATACCAGTCACTTGGTGTACCGAATCAATACCCAATATTTGCGCGCACTCTTGAATCGTGATGAAGCCTCTACGATATGCCGTAATAACTTTCCGCTTATCCATGCTACGAAACCTCCAACGGACTTGTCTCGATTGCGACTCCAACCTAATAACTTTTAGTATGTATATAATTGGAATGATTTAAACGTAGCACAGCTTCACGTTACTATTTGCGGCGGTAGAAGAACGTGTCCACAGGTTCAAGATCGTATTGCCCCGGAGTGAATATTTGCTCTGTACTGCCTACGAACAACAGTCCTCCCGGCTTAAGCGCCCGGCTGAATTTGTTGTATAGCAGATGCTTGGCGTCTTCCGTGAAATAGATCATCACGTTCCGGCATACAATCAGGTCGAATGAAGTGTCGAATGTGTCATGGAGCAGATTCTGCTTGCGGAACACAACCTGCTTCTTCAGCGTATCCGTCACCTTATACAGGAGATTCTGCTGGGTAAAATATTTCTTCACATACTTCTCCGGGACATCTCGTATAGAACGATCCATGTAAATGCCCTGCTTAGCCTTCTCCATCGCACCGTCGTCGATGTCTGTAGCCACGATCTGTGCGTGGTTGAGCAGACCGTTCTCCGCCAATATCATAGCGAGTGTGTATGGCTCTTCACCTGTACTGCAGGCAGCACTCCAGCACTTGATACGTCCCGCTTCCCTGGACAGTTCGCTAATAAACTTCTTCTCCAGCACTTCCCAACGATTCGGATTACGCCAAAACTCAGAGACGTTAATTGTCATCCGATCGAGAAATTCGTAGTACAGCTCCTTGTCCTTCATCATGCCATCGAAGAAAGCAGTGAAGGAAGCGAATCCTCGCTTCGTATACAAGGTTGTCAGGCGGCGCTTCATCTGCGCTTCTTTGTATTGAGCCAAATCAATGGCCGAATATTGCTTCACTTTCTTAATAAACAAGTTAAAATCGTGGTCTTCCAGCTCCAAAAAGAATCACACTCCTGCTGCAGGTTTTCTACCCTATTCCATGCAGCCGAAGCATATTCCTTCTTGCGCCAAGCTTAAATCCACTTTTGGACCGCTTTTTTGTAAGACAGCAATTCATTGTCCTGAAAAAATATAGCAATTTCGCGTTCTGCATTCTCCAAAGAATCGGAGCCATGTATAATATTCCGGTTCGTATGGATTGCGAAATCACCGCGAATCGTTCCAGGCAACGCTTCAAGTGTGTTCGTCTTCCCCATCATAATCCGGGACAATGCAATGACTTGATCACCTTCCCATACCATCGCGAATACAGGTCCTGAAGTAATAAACTGCATCAAATCATCGTAATAAGGGCGGCCTACATGCTCCTCGTAATGTTTCTCGGCTTGTTCCTTCGGAATCTGCATCAGTTTGCTGCCGACAAGTTGGAATCCTCTGCGTTCGAAACGGTTCACGATTTCCCCGATCAGTCCCCGTTCTACTCCATCCGGTTTAATCATCATAAACGTTCTTTCCATTTGCGCATTCCTCCCTGATCTTATATACATCTACCATTCATTGTAGTCGGATTCCCAGATTGGCATACGTTCACACCACACGTTACGATTCGGCTCAATAAGAACGGTTTCCGATGAAATGGGCGATCTCTATCAAGTCGCGCTTCGCCCTAATATTCGCCAATCCATCCAAGGCAGCAATCGCTTTATCAATATAACGAGCTGACAGTGCATCAGCTTCATCGATATATCGGGAGCCTCGGATCATAGTCAGGAACGGTTCGACATCAGTCTGACCGTCTGCCTCCTGAATCCTCTCAATCTCGGCCATTAACTTCGGATGCAGATAAGGATCCTGCAGAGCCAGAAGCACAGGAAGCGTAATATTGCCTTGTTTGATGTCGCTTCCCGGCGGTTTCCCCAGTTGCTTCTCTGTTCCTGTCAAATCCAGAATATCGTCACGGATCTGGAACGTCATGCCAACATTGTAACCGAACTTGTACAGCATGCGGCTTGCTTCAGCTGGCGCCTCGGCGGCCACAGCACCCAATTGGCAGCTAATCGCAATCAAGAGGGCAGTCTTCCGTCTTATACGTAGCAAGTAAGTACGTATGGATTGTTCCGGGCGGAAAAAATAGCGAATCTGTTCCATCTCACCAATGGACATCTCCACGATCGCCTTGGACAAAATTTGATGAATGCGCGGATTCGGCAGTTGGGTTACGACTGTTAGCGCCTTCGCGAATATGTAATCCCCGGTATACATCGCGATCCGGTTGTCCCACTTGGAACGTACCGTCAATTGACCACGCCGGGTATTGGCATCGTCGATCACGTCATCATGAACGAGCGATGCCATATGAATTAGTTCCAGCGGAACAGCGATCTTCTTCACCCGCTCCAGGTCGTATTGACCGAATTGGCTGGCCAAGAGCACGAACACCGGACGAATGCGCTTCCCACCAGCTTTTAACAAATGAAGTGAAGTTTCCCTTAGCAAGGGTTGGTCCGAGTATATGCTGTCTTCCAGTTCCCGTTCGATCTGGGCTATCTCTCGTTTCATGCGGGCGTAAATATCCAATAGTTTCATTCGTTCACCTGACTCTGGTTTTATCGGTCCAAAATTGCAATGGAACATCTTGCGCTAGTAAGCCAAGCTCCTTCGCATAACGGAAATATAGCCGCAGTCCTTGCTGCTCGGCCTCTCCGAAATCGTGGTTCAAATGGGCAAAATAGTTGCGCCAATAGTCCGGTGTACCGCCAACAGTCTCCGTTGCAAGCGAGATGATAGACGACAAGTCCGTAGTACCCTTGCTCTTGCTTTCCATTAAAGCACTATGGATCGCGGCTATAGTCTCTGGATACCGATCAACGGTATCTTTTCGTACGGCCCATACTGCGAACGTCATGCCATAGCCAGTCCACTGCCTCCAGAGCTCGCCAAGATCTGTCACCTGGTAGGGGTGATCGGACCAGCTGGCCCGAATCGCGTCGTCGCCAATTAGTAATGCGGCGTCCTTATGTTCCATCATATCCTTTAAGGATGGCGTTGCATACTCGTAATCCGGCGATCCTCCGTAAAACTTCGTCATGATGATCTTCAACAGATTGATCGACGTAGCAGATGTCGTAGGCAGAGCAATCTTCGCGTTCCCCAGTTCCTCCAACGGTTGGCGGTGGAATAACAGAATGGAGTTCACCTTCTCTTTCGCGCTGACGGACAAGTCTGGGAACAGCTCGTACTCCGAGAACGATTCCCCATAGGCGAATGACGAGATCGCACCCATATCGATTTCCCCCAACCTCATGGCTCGGTTCAACGCTGATGGTACAGTCTCTATCATTTCAATCTGGCCTGTGAACCGCTCGTGCGGGAATTCGTGAAAGATCGGCCACACGTTCGTATAATTGATTCTTCCGATGCGGATTAGTTTGTTTGCTTCTGTCATCCATCATTCCCCCCATCGCCGGTACAAATTGTGCTCAATCTCCATGTTGTCCAATATTTTGCCGACCATAAAGTCAATTAACTCATCCATAGACTGCGGCTTGTGATAAAAAGCCGGCATAGCCGGAATCACACGAGCTCCCATACGGGATAGCTTCAACATGTTCTCTAGGTGTATAGCATGCAGAGGCGTCTCGCGCGGGACGAGATAAAGCCGTCGTCCTTCCTTCAGAATCACGTCGGCTGCTCGTTCCAGTAAATTATCTGAGGCGCCTTGGGCTATGCCAGACAATGTCCCCATACTGCAAGGGACGATCACCATCCCAGCCGTCAGGAAGGAGCCGCTCGCGACACTCGCGCCAATGTCCTGATTGGGGTAATATCGCAGTTTGCCGCCGAACTTCTCCGACAGCGTGTCCTGCCTGCGAGCTGCGTTCCAATCCAATTCCTCGTGAAGCACTCGCCAGCCCGCATCCGTTATGACAGCATGGACAGGAATTTCTTGCGCCAGCAGCTCTTCGATCAGACGAACGCCATATATGGCCCCGCTTGCTCCCGTAATTCCTACAATCCATGGTTTCGTCTTGCCCGCTTGTATCACCATGATGCGAACCGCACCACTAGATCGATGCATGTGAAGCTGAATATTACAATGCTGAGCACGCCATTCATGGTGAAGAAGGCCGTGTTCAACTTAGACAAATTCGTTGGCTTCACGATGGCATGCTCATAGATCAGCAACGCATAGGAGATCATGACACCAGCGAAGTACCACCAGCTCAACTCATCAACAAGAAGGAACATGCATAAGAACCCGATCGCCGTCAGCAAGTGGAATGCCTTCGCCAGCCAAAGTGCCCTTGCGACACCGAACCGTTGCGGGATCGAGTGAAGCCCTTCCTTCCGGTCGTAGTCCGCGTCTTGACAAGCATAGATGACATCGAACCCAGCGGTCCATAGGGCTACACTCACATATAGCAATAAGGCGTATCCATCAATGTGTCCAGTAACGGCTACCCAACCTCCGAGCGGTGCGAGTGCGATTGTCAGCCCTAGAATGAGGTGACATGCCCAAGTAAACCGCTTCGTGTAAGAATAGAAGACGAGCATAAAAACGGCCAATGGGAGCAGCTGCATGGCTAGCGTGCTCAAATTGGCGGTAGCAACGAATAACAAAATAAAAGAAGCCAGAACGAAAATAATAACTTCCTTCGACGACAATAACCCAGCTGGAATTGCTCTGCCTGCTGTCCGTGGATTGCTTTTATCAAACGCCTTGTCAATAATCCGGTTCAAGCCCATTGCCGCACTTCGTGCGCCGATCATAGCCAGAATGATCCAGCCAATCTGTGACCAAGCTGGCAAATGTCCGTGTCCCACAACAGCCCCCAGCATCGCCCCCATGAAGGCGAACGGCAGAGCGAATATGGTATGCTCGAATTTAATCATTTCCAGAAACGTGACTAGCTTATTTCCTTTCATTCCAAGTCTCCCACTTTCTCCTTGATGCCGATATGAAGCGCGGCGACACCACCGAACAGCGGGTACGCCTCTACTTCCTGGAGCCCGATCTCATGAAAAATACCCGCCAGTTGCTTATGGTCGGGGAAATGTATGAGCGATTCCGGAAGCCACTTGTACTGTTCATATCGTTTGGCTACCAGCTTACCTATTAAAGGCAATATATTCTGGAAATAAAAATAATAGATCGACTTGAACGGCTGCCAAGTCGGCTTGGACAGTTCCAGCGATACAACCATCCCGCCCGGCTTCACCACACGCCGCATTTCCTTCAGCACCTGCACGAGATCTGGAACGTTGCGAAGCGCGAACCCGATCGTCGCATAATCGAAACTGTTATCTTCGAACGGCAACGCCATAGCGTTACCATGGAGCAGATGGATCTGTTCCTCCATCCCAAGCTTCTCGATCTTGCGCTGTCCGAAGTCCAGCATATTCCGGCTGAAGTCGAGACCCGTTATCGATCCTGTTCCGCTATGTTCAGCCAGACTAATTGTCCAATCGCAAGTGCCGCAGCACAAGTCGATGGCGGTCGATCCAGGCTTGACATTCATGCGCTTCATCGTGAACTTGCGCCATGCCTTATGTCTTCTGAAGCTTAAGATGTCGTTCATCAAATCGTATTTGTGTGCAATGTTCTCAAATACGGAGTGAACAAACTTCTCCTTGGACGACTTCATCTCCATCCGAGTATTCACTCACCCTTCTTCCAACGCTTTCGGAGCGGTTAAGTAACGTGTGAAAGGCTCTCCGATCCGGTATAAATCTTGCATCAGCTTGTCCGAGTCCAATAGCCGCACTATGTCAGACACTTGCTTGAACTGCGATTCCAGCATCTGGAATAACTGGGCCTTCACGTTATATTTCAAGATTAGTGTACGCAGCTTCAGCTGATCTGGCTCTTCCTGCTGCTGCAACTGACGTCTCTCTTCCTTCGTCCCGGACTGCATAATGTGCCAGAACGCCCAGCTCAAGCGGAAATTCCCGCCAGCATCGAGCTTCTTGATCTCGTCTAGGATAACCTCGCACCTGGTGTAGCCGTTCAGCAGATCTGGCCAATTGAGATTCATACTTCCATCCAACTGCTTCGAGAACGAAGCATACAGCTGGGATCGAATATGTACCGATTGCTGCAAATACTCATCTGCTGTCATTTTCCATTGACGCATCTTCGTATACAGACTCATCTTCAATCGATTGACCTCGCAGATCGCCCCGGACAACTGCCGGATCATATCCACTTGCCCAGCTTGAGCCAACAAGTGATAGAATCGGCTGCTGAAGTAATCACCCGCGAGTACCTTGAACTGTCGGGCTCTCGCTTCTTTCTTCTCCTTCCGATCGTTCGTAGAAGGAATCTGCTCATGTGTATCGAGTCCGAGCTGAGCAAGTGATGTCACTAGCGCATACAATTCGCTCCTATCAATAAAGGAGGAGCACTTCTTAAGCACGGTATACAACAATTCTGTACGCATGTTAGGAAACGCTGGCAGATCCGTATTCGTCTGAATCATATCGTATTGCGTATATTTGTTAGCCGTATCTTCTATTGAGTATTTGTCCATGCAAGCCTCCGTACCGCGACCAAAGTCATTAACGCCATTTCGCTATTATATCACATTCGATTCCTGGACGCACATTCTATTGTACTCCTTCAACGTGATCGTCGGTCAAGCCATTTAGGAGTAAAAGTGAGTCGAAAATGTGAACTGATGTATTGCTCCGCATTTTGAGTACCTGGCGAAGAGGATTGGCCGTCATTCTTCTTCAGATCTTCCCGTCTCGCCTCCATGGCCACAAGCAATTGTGGCGCTCCTGCTAGGCCATTCGGCAGCTCCATGATGCGCACTAGCAACTGCTTCACATTCTTCGTTCCATTCAGCCCGAGCTTGGATAATGTGTATAGATCGCGGTAGATAAAATCCGGGTCCGCCTGACCTTGCTTCGACTTCAAGTCGATGGATAAGATCGAATCACTCCATTCCACATGTCCGATATCCATGAAGAGCGGCTGCTTGACTAGCAGATCGACCAGATTGTGCTCATTCAACGTGCGGGCCGTCTCCGACGAGAACGCCGCAGCGCCTACTGCTTGCTGGTGCGACGCGGAGTCCAACCGTGGAAGCCAGGATAATGCTATGGCAAGCCCAATGGACACAACTGCAACAAGCAGCATTCTGGACAATCCGCTCATATATAAGTCACCTCCGAAGATAGATGTATAACCAACTCCTATATTCATTGTACAAAATAAAAAAGCAGGCTATGCATGCCTGCCCGCTTTTCTCATTAATCTTCTGTATTTACCGTTCCATGACGTGTAATTATAATGGCCTTGCCTCGTACCTTGACGGCTGATGTATGTTCCGTGAACTGGGCGATCATCACTTCACCCTTGTCCAGCTTCTCCGTGTGATGGAACCGGGTATCATGCCCCCTCGTCAATCCGATCACATGCACGCCGTTTTCTCTCGCTTTGATAATAAAATAATCGCCTTGCACTGTATCCATACGATCCACCCC
>NZ_JBFUIX010000112.1:0-14228 GCF_056401635.1 Paenibacillus sp. P4_E11
GTTCAGAATTTCACTTCAAAAAAATGTTTTCCTATTTAGCAGGCATTACGTTACTTGAATATGTTAGAAGAAGACGGTTAACCATGGCTGGTTTTGAATTAAAGGGGCAACATATGAAAGTTATCGACGTTGCCATCAAATATGGCTATCATTCACCAGATTCGTTCGCGAAAGCTTTTTATCAATTGCATGGTATTAACCCTTCCGAGGTTAATAAAACCGGGAAATCCTTGAAATCTTTTCCGCGCATGACTTTTCAATTAACCATTACAGGAGGAAGCGAATTAAATTATCGAATTGAAAAAAAAGAAGCATTTACAATTGTAGGTATAAAAGAAAGAATCCCTCTCGTTTATAAAGGAGAAAATCCTGCTATAACAGAAATGTTGACGAAAATAACAGGTGACGTTTACTTCAAGCTGAAATCTCTTGCAAATGTTGAACCTCTTGGAGGATATAGTGCTTCATTTAATATTAGGGAAAGAGAAAATGAGGAAAAGGCTGAACTTGATCATCTTATTGGTGTAACAACAACAAAAAAAGATTTATTAGGTCTGGGTTCTCTTCATGTTGCAGCCTCTACTTGGGCAATTTTCACTGTCCTTGGTAATCCCGCCAACATGCAGGAAGTATGGGGACGAATTTATGCTGAATGGTTTCCTTCATCTGATTATCAAGTTGTAGAAGGTCCTGAAATTCTCTTTACAAATAGTGATACTAATAGTCCAAACTATAAAAGCGAAATTTGGATCCCTGTAGAGAAAAAGTAAACCGTTCCGCTAATAATCAGCAGCTTAGAACATATGTTGAGCATTTCGTGCCCAAGCCCCAGTTTTTATCTCCATTACCTACAGCATATAACGGATCCGCCAATTTGGCGGGCGTGATCTTTAGCTACACACTTTGTTTGTTAAATTAAGGAATCCGCCATCCTTTTTTGCACTCAGCTAATATAAGGGATTGTAAAATCTGCGGGGTTGTCGGGCGCTTTTATTTTTTAGAAAGTATCCGACACTCAGCACTCCACACATGTGGAGTGTGTAGTGTCAACACATCGCATTGACAAATAATGGGGCGCCTTAACCTGTTGTCAATAAAAAGCACGTCTCACCTGCATATTTCCCATCAATCCTCTTAGCATGCCGAGCATTTCATTCCCTTTAAATATTCATTTACCCAAAGGCAAATAAACGGTAAATGTCGTACCTTGATCAGGCTCACTCACGACGCGGATGAACCCGCCGTGGGCTCTGACAAAATGATGAGCGATCGATAACCCGAGCCCCGTTCCGCCTGTATGCCGCGAACGGGTTTTTTCCACGCGATAAAAACGATCGAATAGGTGGGCCAACTCTTCGGCTGGAATACCGATGCCGGTGTCTATTACTGAGACACATGTATAGACTGCATTCCGATCCAGGACCTTGTCTTCAATTTCAACCGAAATCTTTCCGCCTTCCGGCGTGTAGCGGATTGCATTAGTCAACAAATTGATGAACACCTGCGTGATCCGTCTCGCGTCGGCCGTCACCGTTACCGGCCTCGTGTTCGAAGAGAAGCGCATTTCCAGTCCGTTCTCCTCAGCCTCCATTTTCACATCATCAACGACTTGTTCAAGTCTTGCCGACAGATCGAGCGGTTTGCAATCCAATGCCAACCGGCCCGCCTCAGCTAACGATAAAACATGAAGATCTTCCACAAGCAGGCCTAAGCGGATCACTTCGTCATGGAGTCTAAGCAGCATTTCCGGAGGGACGTATTGACTGGTCTGTTGAGCATTTTCTAATTTTAGCTGCATGATAGACAGCGGAGTTCGAAGCTCATGAGCGACATCAGCTACCAACCGCCTGCGGGCGTCCTCAGCTTCCCGGAGCCGAAGCGTCATATCGTTGAATGTCTGGATTACTTTACCGTATTCGTCTTTTGATTGTACAGGAACGTTCACGTCCAGATCCCCCTGCGCAACGCGTTCGATAGCGGCAACGAGCTTTCTAAGCGGGATCGTCAGCATCCCCGAAATCCATAAACTGAATAACAGCCCGATTGCTACGAAAAAGACCAAATTTCCAAGCCAAAATTGCTGCATCTTACCTGAAACGTAAGTCTTCAAGATTTCGATTTGTTCCCCGGGCGGTGCGTTCAAATAAGATGCACCGATTTCTCCCTTACGAAATTGATCGAACAAAGATTCTATGTAAACCTGTTTGGTTACGGCATGAGCGCCACCGATAATAAGAACGAGCAGTCCCATGTAGACAAATATTTTTTGGCGTACCGTCAACGTCATGATTGTTCACCGAATCGGTAACCGAAACCGTATACCGTTTGAATATAACGAGGATCGGCCGGGTCGTCTCCCAGCTTGCGGCGAAGATTCCGGATATGGGAATCCATCGTTCTTTCGTATCCCATATATTCGTCCGCGAGTGCGGCTGTTAATAATTGCAGGCGGCTGAAAACGATTCCGGGACGCGCAGCCAACGTGTACAAAATTTTGAATTCCGTCGGGGTCAGCTGGATCTCCTGGTCGTCCTTGAATACCTGACATTTGGCCTCGGAAATGATCAGGTTGTCTCTTTCCAACAACATCGACCTGTCATCAGGTCCGCGCAAGCGGCGAAGTAAAGCTCGGATGCGCGAAGCGAGCTCGCGCAAGCTGAACGGCTTCGTCAAATAATCGTCCGCGCCGATTTCCAGACCGACGATTTTATCCGATTCATCCGATCGGGCCGTGACCATAATAATACCGCAATTCGAGGTTTGCCTGATTTCGCGGCATACGTCGATGCCGCTTTTCCCAGGGAGCATCCAATCAAGCACGACGAGATCAGGCCGTTCAGACCGGGCAATCGTGAGCGCTTCCTTGCCGGTACAGGCGGTCAATACCCGAAACCCTTCACGTTGCAGATAGGTGTGCATCTCCTCAAGCATGCCCGGTTCGTCCTCCACAAGCAACAATTTCGGTTCCATTCCAATCACATCTTTCCAGTTTAGTCTGCTTCCAGTGCGAGAATACACCACTTACCCAAAATTATACCGTGATTTAACATGTTCTTGAAGAAATCCACACAAAAAGAGGAAGATCTGCATAAGTTCTCGACATTTATTGTTTAAACTAGCGCTAGTTCATATTAAACGAAAGCGAGGATTCAAAGATGAGCAACCTATTCGTAAACCGCAGTGAACCTGAAATTGGGGATCGCGCGGCGGAAATAACCAATCTTTCACCGCTCGTGGTTGGAGCGCGTTTGGTGTTTAAGGCAATGGTAAGGATATTTGCGATTTGCATTTTGATCCAGGTGTTTCTTGCCGGTCTCGCACTGTTTTGGAATTCGGCCCAATGGGCCAGCCATACAGGCTTTGCCAGATTGCTGATCATTGTTTCGATCCTGATACTCGTGATTTCTTTTATCGCTCGGCTGCCGCTTTCTCTTCGAATGCGTAGTGCGGGTTTGTTCGGCATCATCATTTTGATAGCGGTCAGCACCAAATTACCGTCTGGAATTGGATATTTATCTGCTCTTCATCCGGTACTCGCTCTGATGTTGTTTTTTGGAACTGTGTCCCTCATACGGAAGACCGATGCCTTCAAAAAAGAAAAAAAGCAAGAATCTACGGAGCAAAGCGGTTGAATTGAGGTTTGATCACAATCTTCAACATGGATGGAGAGGAAAAGATGCCACCCTAATCTATCCGATTATCTACTGGTCTTTCTATTCCTTATCGCGTCTGGAGCATCGCTGCATCTGGTTGCGCATGATTATGAGAATAGAACTCATTGGTTTCGAATCAGTGTAATTGTTCTATACGGAATGTCCGGTATCCTTGTTTTCTTTATTTATATTCCAAGATATTGACCAAAAACAGAATCTAGGAGGAGAAAGAATGGCCCCTATCAGAGTACGTTACATTGTCGACGATGTAGATGCGACAATCGCATTCTACACACAGCATCTTGACTTCATTGTCAAAGCACATCCCGCACCCGGTTTTGCCGTTTTGCAGCGAGGTGACTTGAATCTTCTTGTGAATGCCAAAAATGGTCCAGGCGGAGCCGCTCAAGCCATGCCGGATGGGCGAAAACCGGAACCCGGCGGCTGGAATCGGATTCAAATCGAGGTCGATGACCTGGGCGGCTTTGTCGAGACCCTGCGTAAAGCAGGCCTACGCTTCCGCAATGATATTGTCACAGGATTTGGCGGTAAGCAGATCTTACTAGATGACCCAGCAGGTAATCCTATCGAACTCTTCGAGCCTCCAAGCAAATGATGGAAAGAACATTATTATAAGCTGATATATATTCAGTTTTCAAAAACAACAAAGAGGAGTAAATAACAAATGAAAATGAAGGTAGTTTCATTCATAATACTTTGTGCATTTCTGCTTGTTCCAACTATTGCCTCTGCTGAAGTGACCAACGGTAATGTCGGATACGGATTAACCCCCGGGCGACTCTGGGCCACGATGGACGCGGTGGTGGGGCTGATCAGCGCGATCCTCGCTGGACTGTCTCTGGCCCGCTCCGCCGGAAGTTTCGGCACCGGCAGCGGGCGACGTGGGGCCATCTTGGCCATGGTGGTGGGGCTGATCGTCATAGCCTACGCTGGGGTGCATGTGACCATATTCCCTGGTGGTCCCGGCACCGGTGACGGGCGAGTCGGGGCCATCTTTGCCATAGTGTTGGGGCTGACTAGCATGATCCTCGCTGGGATAACTCTTGCCCGCTCCCGCCGCACCGGCTGACCCGACCATGGTGCTGGTCATGTGATTAAAACGACCCATGCAAGGTTTCTCATTCATTCGTTTCCGATGTCACAAATCAGAGCCTTACATTGTTATATGTGCAAAACGTAAAAGGAGCTGAGGAATGATGAACGACTTGACATGCATAATCATCGGAGGCGGCCATGCAGGGCTTGCAGCGCTCAAAGCAATACAAGCAACGACCCGGGGCATCGCGAACGGCCGGCGTGCGAAAAGTGATGTTATTCCGGCCGGCCGCGGGCGGGGAAGAGATTATGGTTCCCTGGACGCATTATTGTTCAGATGGAGTCGAATTCGTGCGAGGTACGGTTACGTCCGTGGATAGTGGAGGGAAACAGATTCGATATGAGGATGCGCAAGGAAATGATGCCCGAATTCGTTATGACCTTTTAGTCGTGGCGGTCGGCAGCATCGTTCGGCGACCGGATCCCGATCAGGGCGGCGTCGCCTTGACCGACCCGCAAACCGCGGCAGACATCCGGGAGCGCTGGCGTGCCAATCTGTGGAAGTCTGCCGGCGAGACGAACCCTGAGGAACGAAAGCGACTGATGACAATCGCGGTTGCGGGAGCAGGCATCAGCGGTATGGAGACGTCCGCCGAGCTGGCGCTAGCCATTCGGAAGGAAGCATCGGCGCTAGGGCTGAATTCGTCCGATACCTCCGTCTATTTGCTGAATGCACAGGGGCGGCTGTTCCCGGAAGGGCCTGAGAAAGTTGGACGGAAGTTGGATCAGACGCTCAGCGAATGTGGTGTGACAGTGCTTCACAATCGTAAGGCGATGCGGGAGGAAGCAGGAGCGGTGACGCTCAGCAATGGCGATTGGCCTATGTGTATGGACGTTAGGTCTGATTCCGAATCCGGTCCTTCGCGGTATGGGCTTGCCGCTTACTTCTGATGGCCGGGTACTGGTGGATGAATGTTATCGCGTCCAAGGGATGCCGGGTGTATACAGCATTGGCGACTGTGCGAGAATCGTCGATCCGACGACTGGCAAGGCGGATCAGATGACGTGCAAGGAAGGCGGATTTCAGGCGCTCCAACTGGGGAAAATCGTGATTGCCGATCTGGAGGGCCGTTCCGCGCCGGTTCACAAATCTTTGATGGATGCCTTTGCCATCGGCCTGGGGGAAAATCGCGGATTGATGTGGGCACGCAAATGGGGACTTGATATTATCATAACGGGGAAGCTTGGGTGGAAAATCAAGAAACTGGCATGGGATTTAGCCAGTCAGCTTCGAACGAGACCAAGATTGCAATATTTCGAACGGCCCGGAAAAGGTGATACGGCGAATGGAGAAACTATACGATCAATTTAGAGCACTGCTGTTCACGCTGGCTTATCAGTTGACAGGCTCTGCGGCAGACGCGGAAGATGTGGTGCAGGACGTGTTTTTTAAGGCGTATGACGTTCATCCCGAACGTTTGGAGGAGCCGAAGGCGTATTTGTGCAAAATGGTAACTAATCGCTGCCTCGATCTGCAGAAGTCGGCCCGGAGGAGGAGGGAAGTGTACGTCGGTCCGTGGCTCCCCGAGCCGATTCGGACGCCGGAGGCGGATACGCTCGAGACGACGGTCGTCCGCCGTGATCTACTGTCTTACGCCATGCTTGTTCTGTTGGAGAGGCTGACGCCGACAGAGCGGGCGGTTTTCGTCCTGCGTGAGGCGCTGGGCTTCGAATTGATCTATCGGTGATTATGCCGAGCGAAGGAAGGTATGTTGGATGAAACAGTTTGATGTGGCAATCATTGGTGGAGGCATTGCGGGTTTGGTGGCATCGATTGAGTTGGCCCAAGCAGGTAAGTCCGTTGTCCTTTTCGAGAAGGCCAGCCAACTTGGTGGTCGGGCAATATCTGTCAAGAAAAACGGGGCTATCTTCGATCTTGGCAATCATGCAATAGTCAGGGGAGGGGCAGTGGATGAAATCTTTCAAGATTTAGGTATAAGAATGGAAGGGGGATCTCCTTCGGTAAACGTATCGGTTCTATGGAACAATAAGGTAACCCCTATGCTTAAATTTATTATCTCTCGAAACATAAGCTGGTCAGGTAAGATGGAGTTGTTAAAGTTTTTTACCAAACTTGGAAAAATCGATGCCGATTCAGTGCCGGCTATCAGTCTGCGGAGTTGGATTGAACAAGAACTTCGCGATCCGATGGTTCGTCATATATTTTACGCATTATTCAGGTTACAAACGTACTCACAAGCCCCAGATCACCAATTGGCTGGCCCCGTCATACGTTCTATGGCACGCGCGATGAAAAAGAATAGCATTGTCTATGTGCAGGATGGCTGGCAAACCTTAGTTGATCAGCTTTACGAAAAAGCAGTTCGGGCAGGCGTCTCCATGATGACAGGAACAAACGTTACGGAAATCGAGCATGATGGAGCCGTTCGTAAAATAAAGTTTGCTGACGGCCAAGAGATGGACATCACGCATGTGATTTCCGCCACCCCACCCGTAGTAACCTCCCAGCTCTTAGGAGATGCGGGTTGCAATTCTGTTTTACGTTGGAAAGAACAGGCTCGTGTCATTCAGGCGGCAAGTTTGACTCTTTCTTTGAAGCGGCTTCCAGTACCAAATCGATTTTCCGTTTTGGGTGTTGATCAACCCATATACTTCGTGAATCAATCGAAATTTATTCGATTAAGTGAAGATGGCACTTCGGTGGTACACATTGTTAAATATAATGGTACTGGTGGAACGGATCCAACAGCTGACGAACGACTCCTCGAACAAATATTGGACTTGATCCAACCGGGCTGGCAGAAGGAAGTCGTTGCTAGGCAGTACCTCCCCAACATAGTTGCAGCCTACGACTATATGCACTTAGGCAGGGAAGATCGATTTCCAGGTCCAGCCGTACCCGAAATTGCAGGGTTTTACGTGGCGGGAGATTGGGCCACCCATGGAGAAAATTTGGCAGATGCTGCGGCGGCAAGCGGAAGACGTGCGGCGCGGCGCGTGTTAAAGGATATGGGGGCGGGCCGTAAGGGTGGGCGGGAAACCATATTGGTGTGAGTGACAGGAAGAAAGCGGCAAACTGTCGAAAGGCAGTGACGCAAAGCCACGGATCTTCTCACTGTTCAAGTGATGACCGCCGGGCTACCCAATCTGCCAAACACGGCCTATGGGGTCGTGTTTGGTGTTGGAACTTTCTATAACTATTATACATCTAAAGAGCAGCTGTTTTTGGAAATCTACTATATCCAAGGGAATGAGAACCTCAAGAAATGGCTCATCGAATCGATTGATTTGGATCTTGAACAATACTATTGCCCGTTTTCTTTGATTCGTTGGTCTACACGATACTCATAAAGATGAAATTGACATTCAACATTTCCCTGAAATTATTAACAGAAAGATAACTAGGGATGGGTGGGATGGAAATGAGAATGAGATTTATAGTAATAATCTTGTGTGGTCTGTTCATCTTCCCCCTATTCGGTTCAGCGCGAAGCGATGGTAGTATGCAAGAAGAGCGATCTGGAACTTCAGTTTTCTCCGAAGTGGATGCGTATATTGCTCGTGAAATGAAACGACAACGTCTTCCGGGGCTGGCTCTCGGGATTGTACAGGGGGATCGTATTCTTTACCTTAAGGGATACGGTCAAGCTGATTCATCGGGTCGTCCTGTAACACCTGAAACCCCTTTCGGAATAGGTTCGATCGGCAAGTCGATTACTGCTATGGCCGTTCTGCAACTTGTCGAAGCAGGAAAAATTGACTTAGATGTACCTATACAGCGCTATATCCCCACTAAGTATAACGGTGCAGAGTCCATTACTGTACGTCAGTTACTTAATCAAACAAGCGGGTTCACCCAAATCTCAACATTTAGCAACACGCTGGCAAGTGTCAACGATCGATATCAAAACGCTATAGAGAAAAACGCCTTGTCTTATGCGGAAAAGTTTTTAAAGCAAACCAATCAAACCGAACATCCCTACAGGTATTCGAACGCAAATTATGTACTGCTTGGCTATATTGTGCAACAAGTATCCGGCCAGTCCTATGGCGACTATGTGAAGGAACATATTTTCAGCCCTCTGTCAATGCATAACAGCTTTATGACGCTCGATGAAGCAACTGTTAACGGACTGGCTACGCCCTACCGTCGGATATTGGGGTACAACGCTGCCTATCATGGCCCCTATGTTTATATTGCAGGGGATTCGCCGGCGGGTTACCTCTATTCCAGTGCGAAGGACATGAGCCAATACTTGATTGCCCAAATGAACGGCGGCCGATTTGAAGATGATTCCGTGCTCTCTTCGGAAAGCATACGACTTATGCAGACCGAACCTGTTCCGGGAACGTACGCCATGGGTTGGATGACAGATCACATTAACGGTTTACCGGTTATCGGTCAGCCGGGTGGCTCGATAGGCTTCCAAGCCCAAACTTATATTGTTCCGGAACAAAAACTGGGAGTTATCGTGTTCGCTAACGTACTTGACGCGATCGATGCTGCTTGGCCCAAAACACACGTCATTACGACTACCCACATCGCCTCCGGGGTCATAAACTTACTGAATGAACAACCGATTGGAGGATCTGGTCTAAGCATTTCGCAGAAATACTTGCTCGTAAATGGATTAATATTCATGCTCAGCGCATGGTTATTATACACGACCGCTCGAACTGCGAAGCGCTGTCTTGGGCCGTGGAGTCCTGACAATTCTGGCCATACTAAAATATCTATCAAAGTTATATCAAGAATTGTCCTGGATTTTGCAGGTCTGTTTATTGTCCTGATGTTGAGTATGACTCAAGTTGTGCCGGTATGGCATATTGCAACAATCTTTCAGCCGGATGTAATCCCTTGGCTGAAGATAATGGCTGTACTTATGGCACTGAAGGGAAGCATGGAATTTATTCGGTTGGTTCGGTCGATTTCGCATGAAAAAACATCAAAGTTGAAATGTTGAGAATCGTTCTTTCCTCGTACCGGCCATTACGCTGATCCTGGGCAAGTGGACTTTCTGGCCCGGACACCGCAACTCTGTTTTAGACACTGATTCAACATCTATCGAAAAGCAATCCACATGGCCATCTGTGTGAAACAGGTCGCATGAATGGCGATTTTGGATGTTCCCGCATACGAGTCATGTGGAATGCTATGTGTTGTTGTTAGGAAGTAGTATTTGAAAGGTCACATTAATTTGCCAGCCCAAGCGGTTTCCGCTTGGGCTATTTTTATGTAAGAGATTTGAGTACGTTAATAAAACCTTCATACCTACATAACACAGGTCAAATCATTCATTGTTATAGTATATTGATCTACCAGACTATCAGGAGGCACACAATGAAACGATTTTATCAGAAATGGATAGCATTTATTCTTGCTATCATGATGTTGACGCCGAACACAAGTTGGGTAACGGCAGCAGGTGCAAGTGATTCGATTCCAAGCCTGCTCATTACCGAATTGGTCGTGAATCCGAAAGGTGCAGCACCGGATTTATATGAATTTGTAGAACTTTATAATAATTCAAATGTACCTGTTTCGATGCAGAATTACGCGATGACGAATGTGGCTCCCAATGGAGGGAAGCAAGACTGGACGTTTAGCGATAATAATGTGGTACAGCCCTATCAATCGATCGTTGTGTGGGTTCGTAATATTGCTTCCAATGCCCAGGCACAAAATAGTCTGTTAACGAATACAGACTTCTTAACCTTCTACAATCTTCCAGCCAATACGAATATGACGTCGATTAACTCAAACGGCGGGATGATCAATACCGACACCAGAACCATTACGCTAGTGAATAAAGCAGACAACCGAGACATGGTTAAGGCTAAATATGTCTATACTGCAGCGCCGGGAGCAGCGCTGGATGGGAAAGCGGACATCTTCAAATATCCTGAGGACGGTTCCATCAATATGCAGAATCTCGGCAACGTTGATCCAACTCCGGGTTCCGTCGATCCATCGCAAGTACCACCTATTCCAGCCTCGCCGGGGGGTACTACGGACGTACCGGATCTGCTCATTACCGAGCTCGTGACGAACCCGGCCGGTCCGGCTCCGGACTTGTTTGAGTTTATTGAGCTCTATAATAACTCTGACAATCCCGTTTCACCGACGGGCTACTCGATTACGAGTCTGGCTCTCGACGGTTCGAAGGAAACTTGGCGTTTGACAGAAGATAAGATTATTCAGCCGCATTCCACGTTGATTGTTTGGATCCAGAATGCAACGTCTAATGGAAATTTAACCCTAGTTGATTTCTTGAATTTTTATAAGCTCCAAATGCGCCAAAGCGGTATTGCCATCGTATCGACAAAAGGTGGATTGCCCAACAATGATACCCGAACCCTTATTGTTGCGAACAACAGCGATCAAGAAGTGGTGCGTGCTACATATACGACCACGGAAGGTTCTCCTGACGGAAAAAGTATTGAATACAAATTCCCGGAGGATCGTACCACGGTTATGCAATTGGTTGGACTAGCAGACGTCCCGACGCCGGGTGTAGTAAAGCCTTCCCAAGTTCCGACTGCTCCGGGCTCTGCAACTGTAGATCTCCCGCCCGATATTATTCATACGCCGATTACGAGTACGGAGAAAATGGATTTAACGGTAACGGCCTATGTATACGATGAGAACCTGACTCAAAACGTCACATTGTCCTTTAGTACAAATCCGGATGCGGAGGATCAATATTTTCAAGATATTATCATGCAGCCGACTGCTCTTCAATCGCTTATCTATAAGGCAGTAATTCCACAGTCTGCGCTTCAGAATACGACCGAGTTGGAGTATTACATTACGGCGAAGGATTCACAAAATAAAACATCACGTGTTCCGACAAACACCAATTACAAAGCGCATGTGAAAGTACCAGTAGAACCAGACAAGCTCTCTTTGAATCTAAGTGACAATCAGTACGTACGCGGCAACCTACAAGTGAAAGGGATGGGCGGAAGTCAATCGGATTTGCAACTGAAGATCGATAGTCAACCCGTAACGAATACTGGAACTATTCTAACTCTCCCGGCTAAAATTGTATTTGAAGGCAGCGGTATAGAAGCATCCCTGGGATACAAGAACGGCGTATACGTAAACGACCAGCTCATTTACACGATCACACAGGATATCATGCAATATGCTATATGTGAAGTGCCGGTACCAACCAACGTATTACATGCCGGTATGAATAAAATCACTGTACGATCGGGCAATACAGTAGCTCCGGATGACTTGGCAGACAACCACGATGATTTTACAATTCGCAATATGAGATTAGTTTTGGGTGACGGGACCCCAATAACCGATCCGAATGTACCGGCTACTCAAAATATTAAATTAGGTGACGGCTTTCCGCCAAATCCGGCTACAGCCGTGTTATCCAAAGATTTTAATATGTCCGTTCCAGCCGCGTTGGCTAAATCGTTGTTGGTTGACTGGAATACGACCCCATTGGAGGATGGAAGCCATCAATTAACTTTAACGGATGCAACGAATGCATTGGCTCCCATTCAAGTGACGGTTCAAGTGGATAACACTTTGCCGGTCTTATCGGTTGCTTCCCCGGTAAACAATCAAAGCTACAAAGGAACCATTCCCCTTAGCTATGTTGCTAAGGATAGCGGCTCCGGTGTGAAGAAGCTTCAACTGACATTGGATGGATCCCCTATCGTGGACACATCCTCGTTGCGTGCTGTGGATTTACAGCCAGGGTCGCATCTTCTGAAGCTGACGGTCGAAGATAACGCTGGTAATGTGGCGGTTCAAGAAGTGAATTTCACAAGCGAGGAAGAAAATCCGCGTCCGCCGCATCTGGTAAGTCCTGCGGATCAATCCGCCGACGTTTCCACGAATCCTGTATTGAAGGTAAAGATTGAGGATCCGACAGGAGATGCGCTAAACGCAACATTCTTGAAGGCATACAAATATGATTTTAAAGACGGTTTAAGTCATAAAGCATACACGAACGCTACCGATACGGAACCGCCGCTCACATTGACGCCTGCTGGCGAAACGCTGCTCACCTCCGATCAAATTCAGGCCATTTCCGCTCCGGATGGTCAATTTATGACAACGGATGATACGGAGAAATTCCCATATCAGCGATTTGAATTTATCATTAACGAACAACTGACGTCCGCGAAAACGGTGGATGCCATCTGGAAAGGGCATTCGCTGCCGGGCCGACGTGTGGCCTTATATGCTTGGAACTACACGACAAGCCTGTGGCAGGAGCTCGACTGGAAAATTGCCCCGGACGAAAATGACATCACCTTAAAAGGCGCCATTGCTGTAGCTGATATGGTTCGTGACCACAAGGCGAATGTAATCGTACAGGATCTGATTCCGCCTCCGCAAACCGTGGATCAGTACAATTTTGGTTTTGTGTGGATGCCGGACACGCAGTTCTATTCTAAGACGTATCCTAATATATACGACGCGACCAGCCAATGGATTGTGGATCACGCTTCCGCTCAGAAGTTCAAATATGTCATTCATACGGGAGATATCGTAGATGACGGCTTCCGACCTGAGCAATGGGCAAATGCCAACAAAAGTATGAAAATATTGGACGATGCCCATATCCCGTATGGCGTGCTTGCAGGCAACCACGACGTGCAACCGAATATAGACAAGCCGATCGATTACAGCGAATATGTCAAGTGGTTCGGGGCGGATCGATTCGCCAACCGTTCGTACTATGGTGGACAATTCCAAAACAACCGGGATCACTATGATCTCATTTCGGCAAATGGGCATGATTTTGTCATTGTCTATATGGGTTGGCAGCCGGAGCAGCAGGATTTGGATTGGGCAAACGGTGTTTTGAAAAAATATGCCGACCGCAATGCTATCATTGCCCTGCACCAGTATATGGACGGAAGTGGGAAGTATGGGGGACCGGCGGAAGAAGTATACAAACAATTGATTTTGCCGAATAAAAATGTGTTCTTGGTCGTGAACGGACATCATACGAATACACCGAAACACAATGCTCGTACGATCGGCGATCGCACGGTGCATGAAGTATTCGCCAATTATCAAACACAACCGGAAGGCGGCATGGGATACATGCGCCTGCTCAAATTCGATACGGCGAACAATATGCTGTATATGAATACGTACTCGCCTTACAAAAATGATTATGACTGGTTTGATGCAAGCGTGGATGAATTAGCGCTTCCGGTGAAGCTCTTGCCGATCAATAAGCGTGTTGCAACCGATTATATCAGTATCCAGGCAAGAACGAATGAAGAGATCGGCAAAGTGATTACTGCTCCGAGCGGCAGCGAGGTGAGCGCCACATGGAACGGGCTTCAAAACAATAAGCTGTATAACTGGTATGTGAAACTAGAAGATGCTTATGATGGAGTGACTGAATCGGATATCTATACTTTCGTAACGGGAGAGAAGTCCGATGTAGCAGAGGTTGAAACACCGACAACACCGACAACACCGACAACACCGACAACACCGACAACACCGAC
>NZ_JBFUIX010000113.1:0-13681 GCF_056401635.1 Paenibacillus sp. P4_E11
GTGTATGACAAGCTGTATGAAGCGTTACGGTTCTGTTATAACATCTCGTCGCTTAGAGGGAGCCGCTTACGTGGCGCTGCGATCTGGGTTCCGGACGGGACAGAGGGTATCCGGCAAGTGGCAGGGAACGTCGGCAAAGGCCGGTTCTATGCATTCAGCGCAAATGAAAGTAGACGGAACGACGATCAACGTATCGGCGTTCTGGACGCCTATCTGAACAACAAAGTTCAGTTCCTGTTATACAAGGAACATATTGCTTACGAGTATTTGTTGTGCTATTCTGTTGGTAAGAAGCTGGTCATGACCGTTCATTTGACCGTTCCATATGTAGCATCCGCAGACGATCTCACCCGCGTGGAAGAAGATAACCAGGAGCTGCTGGATACGGTCCATTACTTGTTTGGAGGGGATTCGAATGAATAAGCGCCAAGCTAAGAGCGAGAAGATCGTGAACCCGATGCCAGATAGCATGCTGCAGAAAGTAGTCGCGCCTTCATTTCACGGAGGGGCCGACAAGGAGTACACCGTCGTCTTCGAGAAGAAAGCCATTTACAGGAAACCATCCTTTGCCCGATAATGTAAATCTGCTGGATGAGAAGTCTGCTGAAGAAGCAGGCTTTTTTTAATCAAATATATATTCTGATGAAGTGAGGAACCCGCCATGTTACGTACTAAGAAAATGCTGCTATTAGGTTCAGGAGAATTGGGCAAGGAAGTTATTCTTGAAGCTCAGCGATTAGGCGTGGAGACAGTAGCGGTAGACCGTTACGCTCATGCACCTGCCATGCAGGTCGCCCATCGCAGTTACGTCATCGATATGCTGGACGCGGGGCGACTGCGCGACATTATCGAACAGGAGAAGCCAGACCTCATCGTGCCGGAGATCGAGGCGTTAGCTACTTCCGAACTCGTGAAGCTGGAGGAAGAGGGGCATCGCGTTATCCCAACAGCTCGTGCGGCGAAGCTAACGATGGATCGCGAAGGGATTCGTCGGCTTGCCGCAGAGAAGCTGGGGCTGCCAACAGCTGGCTACAAATTCGCGGATACTTATGAGCAGTTCGAACAAGCTGTTAAGGAAACCGGCTTTCCTTGTGTTGTCAAGCCCCTTATGAGCTCATCAGGCAAAGGTCAGAGCGTATGCCGGGAAGAGAAGGATATCGAGCAATGCTGGGATATTGCGATGGAAGGCGGGCGGGTACAMAACGGGCGTGTGATCATCGAACAGTTTATCCGTTTCCAATCGGAGATTACGCTGCTAACGATTCGCTCGGTGAGCGGGACAAGCTTCTGCGCGCCAATCGGCCACATTCAAGAAAGCGGAGACTACATCGAGTCATGGCAGCCGCACGATATGACGGAACGCCAGATCGAGGAGGCGAAGCATATCGCGAAGACGATTACGGACGAGCTTGGTGGTTATGGTCTGTTCGGAGTCGAGCTGTTCCTAACAGAAGATGGGGTCATCTTCAGCGAAGTTTCTCCACGACCGCACGATACGGGATTAGTGACGTTGGTGACGCAAAACTTGTCCGAATTCGCGCTTCATGTCCGAGCTATCCTGGGGTATCCGATACCGGAGATCGTGCTGATCACGCCAGGCGCGAGTAGGCCTTTGAAAGCGGATCGTGAGTTGGACAACTATCGTATCGATGGAGTGGACGAAGCATTGTCCGTTGCGAATACGCAGGTGCGTATCTTCGGTAAGCCGGTCACGAAGGTAGGTCGGCGCATGGCAGTAGCATTATCGTCGGCTTCCTCTGTCGAGGAAGCGCGCCTTCGCGCGAAGCAAGCATTGGACAAGCTCTCCATCCAAGAAGATTAGATTCGTAGTACAATAGGAGCACAATAGTGCGAATCAATCAGGGCTGCCGAATCGTTCGGCAGCCCTGTTGCGCGTAACAACAACGTGATCTCACATTTCTGCTGCTATGCGTCCATCGCGAATCCGGATGATCCGTTCAGCTTGCAGGGCGATAGCCGAATCATGTGTGATCAGGAGAACGGTCCGGCCTTGGCTCTGAAGACGTTTCAACAGATCAAGAATGTCGTTCCCGGTCTGAGAGTCGAGCGAACCCGTAGGTTCGTCCGCCAGTAGGATGGGCGGATCACCGGCCAATGCCCTTGCGATCGCAGCCCGTTGCTGCTGACCGCCGGATAATTGTGCTGGACGGTGATGGGAACGATGTACAAGATCAACCGCTTCCAATGCGCGGTTCACCGCAGCTTCCCGTTCCTTACCCGACATGCCGCGATATAGCAGCGGCAGCTCCACATTCTCGTACACCGTCAGGCGCGGCAGTAAGTTGAAACTTTGAAAGACGAATCCGATCTTGCGGTTTCGAATATCGGCGAGTTCATTGTCGCGTAAGGCGCGAATATCTTTCCCATCCAGCCGGTAGATCCCCTCATCGGTCATATCCAGACAGCCCAAGATGTTCATCAGCGTCGACTTGCCGGAGCCGGACGGCCCCATAATAGCTACAAACTCCCCTTGCTGGATATCAAGCGAGATATGATCCAGCGCCCGGATCATCTCGGAACCACGGGCATAATATTTGCAAACGCCTTCCATCTGAATCAGACTCATCCCAATCGCCCCCTATTCATAACTATTCAAGAGACATACGCGGTGTTCATACGGTTGACAGTACTTTCCACTCGTGTTACTGTATTAGTGAATTAATACAGAGCTACTGTGTCGATTGGAGGTCCAAGTGGAATTTAATCAGAACGAGCCGATCTACATGCAGATCATCGATGATATTAAGACCCAATTCATGAATGGCACTTACAAGCTTGGGCAAGAAATTCCGTCCCGTAGAGAACTCGCCAAAAGCCTAGGTGTGAATCCTAATACAATACAGAGAGCATACAGCCGGATGGAAGAGATGAAGCTTATCGTGACCTCGAGGGGACAAGGCAGCTTCATGACGAACGATGTGGAAATTCTGGATGCCATCCGGGAAGAAGCCGCATCCGGCGCCATTAGCCACAGTGTCGAGCTGCTTCGGTCCTTCGGCAAGTCAGACGAAGAAATCCTGCAAGCGATGGCGGACTATATGAAGAGGGGGGCGCAGCCATGATCGAAGTGAAGCATGCGGTAAAATCATTCGGGCGTAAACAAGTATTAGCCGGAATTTCCTTCAACTTGATGGAAGGTCAAATTGTCGGATTACTCGGAACGAATGGGGCAGGGAAGTCGACTTTGCTGAAGGCGATGGCTGGACTCATCCGGTTGGATCAAGGAACAATTACTTTCGACGGAAACACGCCCATGTCAAGATCGACAAGATCGGTGGTAAGTTACCTACCGGACCATGACGCTTGGCACCCATGGATGACATTGACGGATGCGATGCAGTACTTACGAGATATTTACACCGATTGGAATGTGGAGAAGGCAGGGCGTCTATTGGACTTTTTCGAATTGCCGTCTAATACACTGATGACTCAATCATCCCGCGGTATGCGCGCGAAGATGAAACTGTTGCTTGCCTTGAGTCGGGATGCTCGTTACTTGCTGCTGGATGAACCGTTCGCGGGCATTGACCCGTTCGCAAGAGAGCAGATCGCCCTGGCTATTGCCGAGGATTTTCTGGAGGAGGGGCAGACGATCGTGATTACGACACATGAAGTCTCGGAAGTAGAGCGAATGCTCGACGAGATCTTGTTCATTCACGAGGGAGCCCTGCTGCTGCAAGGTAATGTCGAGACGCTAAGACAGGAAAGGTCCCAATCGCTCCTTGGGATGCTGAAAGAGGTATACGCCGATGCACGCGTTTAGCCGGTTGTGCAAGACGGAGCTGCGGAGCCGAAGAAATACGCTGATTCTCGTAATCATCATTACGGCGCTGATTCAGGTGATGCTTGCCCTGCTGCCAGGGATGCTGGAGCTTGCCACGGACCAACTGGGGTTCATAGTCACATTGAATATATTCATCTATGCTGTTGCGATGTTCTTTACATTGCTGTATTGCTTCACCATATGGACCGAAGAATGGCGTAATCGAACGATTCATCATCTGCTATCCATTCCCATACCCAGAGCTTACTTGCTCTTATCCAAATTCACGGCTGTCTTATTGGAAATCGTACTCATCACTTGTGTTATGGCAGTAGGAATGAGCTTACAGAACGGGCTGCAAGGTGGTTTGCTGTTCAGAGCCGAGCCGCTAATTACTCTTGATGTTTCCAAAGTCATCTTCATCCTGCAGCTGCTGATCGGCTGCACCGATGTTGTATTATTAGGTTTCTTCAGTACACTGATGGGCAAATGGTTCTCCAAGGCTTCGGTGATCATTATGTTCTTGGTTTTTATAGGGGGATTGTTCCTATCAGTACTATTCATTATCCAGGTACCAGATTTGCTTGCGCTAGTAATCGTCGGGCTGGCCGTATTCGCAGGAAGCTTGTACTTGCTGGACAAGAAGATAGAGGTTTCTGCATGAACGTAAATCCCACAAGTTTTTTCTCATTAAATTCTCATGTTAATGGGGTACAGTAAGGATATGAGGTGGGACGCCATGAAGAAGATTTTGCTGATTGAAGATGAGAAGAACTTGGCCATGTTCATTGAGCTGGAACTGCAGCATGAGTCGTTCTCCGTTACGGTTGCCTATGATGGCCAGTCCGGTCTGGCATTATCCTTGAGCATGGATTGGGACATTATTTTGTTGGATATCATGCTTCCTGGCATGAATGGGTTGGAAGTATGCCGTCGCATTCGTGCGGTGAAGACGACGCCGATTATTATGTTAACTGCAAGAGACAGTGTGTCTGATCGTGTATCAGGCTTGGATCGGGGAGCCGACGACTATATTCCCAAGCCATTCGCGATCGAGGAACTACTCGCCCGCATTCGTGCGATGCTGCGTAGGCAAGAGATGACCGAAGATTCCCAGCATCCTCATCTGCTGACGTTCGCAGATCTGAGCATTAATGTGGAGGCCAGGATGGCGTTCAAGGGGGATGTGCCGTTGGAATTGACAAAGCGTGAATTCGACTTGCTTGTCATCTTCGTACAGAATAAGAACATTGTTTTGACCCGGGACACATTGATTGAGAACGTATGGGGATTCGATTCGATAGTTGAGACGAATGTGGTGGATGTGTATGTCCGCTACTTGAGGAATAAGCTGGATCCTTCGGGCAAAGATAGCATTATTCATACGATTCGGGGAATCGGGTATGTCTTGCGATGAGACGAACGATACAGCATTGGATGTTGCGACTTCCTGTGAAATGGAAGATGGTGTTGTGGTCGTCCTTAACCTTGTTTCTGTTATTCACTGCATATAACGTAGCCCAATACATTACAATCAATCAATGGATGATTAATGAAGAGAAAACATCGATCCAACGGAGCATGGCAGAGCTTCAAGATTATTTCCAGGAGAAGAGTGCGAATCTGGATGCTCAAAGTATTGTGAATAGCAAAAGCTTCCTGCAGACGATGAATGAAAGAAACCAGCTGATTCGGATTTTGGACGAGAAAGGTCAGCCGATCGTGACAGTTGCCGACCGGATTCCGGTGGAATTAGTCRCCGCGACCGTCGCTGAAGAAACGCAATTGTTCACGATATGGCGTCGCGAAGAGCATCTGTTAGTGATGAGAAGTCCGCTGTCAGCAGGACTGTTCCATGGCACAATCGAGATTGTGAACAATGTGGATACGTTCGAGCATTTAACAGATATGATCATGTGGGTCATGATCACGGCAGGCATAGGTGCGGTGATCTTAAGCGGCCTAGGCGGATTGATACTGGTCAGGCAACTGTTGAAGCCTGTACATGCATTGGCGGAGACGATCCATAAGGTCAAGAATAGAGGCTTGCATGAACGGGTTCCATATAGCGGTACGAACGATGAATTCAGTCGTTTGGCAGACTTGTTCAACGATCTGCTCAGTCAGCTGGAGACAGCGTTCAAGCAACAAAAGCAGTTTGTCGAGGATGCTTCTCATGAGCTTCGTACACCAATCTCGATTATCAAAGGGCATCTCTCCTTATTGAATCGATGGGGGAAGGACGACCCGATCATTCTGGACAAGTCACTGACTGTCTCGTTGCAAGAATTTAACCGGTTGGAAGGGATCGTCCAAGAACTGCTCGAGCTGACTAGAGCCGAGAATGAACGCATACCGCTGAATCGTATACCGATTCATCCGGCAGAGCCAATCCGGCAATGCGTGAACAGGGTCAAGGTACTCCATCCACAGTTTGCGTTCGAACTGGATCTGAGTGAGATACAGGAAGACGGTTTTATTAACGTCGCTCCTCATCAACTGGAGCAAGTTCTTCACATTTTGTTGGACAATGCGGTCAAGTATTCGGATCGGCAACAATCGATACGAGTCTTAGGGCAGCAAGACGATAAACTCATCACGATTGATGTGATCGACAAAGGGATAGGAATACCTGCAGAGGAGCTGCCCCATGTATTCGATCGGTTCTATCGGGTCGACAAGGCGCGTAGTCGGGAGAAAGGTGGCACCGGCTTGGGTCTCTCGATCGCCAAGCGGCTCGTAGAGCACAACAATGGCGAGATCGCCATCACCAGCCTGGAACAGGAAGGAACAAGGGTGCGTCTTATGTTTCCCTTAATTAAAATAGAAGGAAGATGAATGGATAATGAACTTGATGCAGTTGGATTATGAGGGATTTGTCCTTATCAATCACTTGGCACAATCGCTGTCTTTCTTGAATCCCATGATGCGTTTGTTCGCACAACAAGGGGAGTATATGTTTTACGCCGCAATTCTTGTATACTGGTTCAGTAGATCCATCCGAAACCGAACCCAAGTATTGGAAGCCCTTCTGGCGGCGTGCGCGGCGATGGGGATCAGTGCGATGCTTAGTCATTTCCTGTATCGTGATCGCCCCTTCGTTACGCATGATGTATTGCAACTCATTCAGCATGCACCCAATGCATCATTTCCAAGCGATCACGCAACCGCAGCATTTGCACTGGCCACGATGTTCTGGTTGTACCGGCGCCATTCCGGCAAGCTGTGGCTAATCTTAGCCGCCTGCATCGCTGTTTCCCGCGTCTGGACAGGTGTACATTATCCGGCGGACGTGCTAGCTGGCGCTTGTATCGGTGCTTTGTCTGCAGGTGGAGTACATCGAATTGCAACGAAGACGAGATGGGCTGAACGAAGCTTAGATGCTGTTATCCGCTATTATGAGAAGATGGAAAATAAAGTTTGGCCTAACAAACAAACGACCCGCTCCTTAGATTCTTAATGATGAACCGATTAGGAAAGGGAGAGATGTATGAGCACTGAGAAACTGTTGATCTTATCCAGCAATTATGGGGAAGGGCATGAGCAAGCAGCGAATGCGATCCAGCAATCGCTGCGAAGCTACCATCCTGAGGTGGAAAGCGAATTAATCGACTATATGGAATGGACGCATCCTTATGTACATCGGTTCAGCCGGTATTTGTTCCTCAAGGGTGTGCAGAACTTTCCGTCTGCTTATGGCTACTTGTACAATACAACGAAGAATGAGAATTCATTTTCCAAGGTGCTCAAGAAATGCAATCGACTTGGCAGCGCTAGACTGTTGAAATTGCTGAAGGAGATGAAGCCGTCTACCGTGGTCTCCACGTTTCCGCTAGCGGCTGGCGCGATGTCGATCTTGAAGCAATACGGCCTGACGGATGTCCATACCACAACGGTCATTACGGATCATTCGCATCATAATCATTGGATATATCCGCATACGGATCACTACTTGGTAGGATCTAATTTTGTCAAAGAAAGCCTTCTAGCTAGGAACATTCCCGCGGATCAAGTATTCGTCACGGGCATCCCGATTCGGACGGAGTTCTGTCAACGGTATAATCGGAATGAGTTGATAGCCAAGCATGACCTCGATCCCGAGTTACCTACCTTGATGCTGATGGGCGGAGGGTACGGGTTGTTTGGAGACGGGGTCACATTCCTCAGAGCGCTGGAACGGCTGCCGTTCCGGTTGCAGATTCTGATCGTGTGCGGGCGCAATCGCCACTTCCAGCAGCGAATGTCCGCGGAGATGGTCCATTCCAAGCATCGGATACATATTAAGGGATATATTAATTATGTATCGGAATGGATGGGCGTATCCGATCTGCTGGTGACCAAGCCAGGCGGTCTGACGGTTTCGGAAGCACTTGCGATGGAGCTGCCGATGCTGCTGTACAATGCGCTTCCTGGTCAAGAAGAAGATAACGCCAAGTTCCTCATTCGTTCTGGTGCAGCCATGAAGGCCGTGCATATGCAACATCTGGTGGAGACGATCGGCAACATCATGTTGCGTCCCGAAACACTTCGTTCCATGAAGGCGAAGGCGAGGTTGTTGCAAAGGAAACATGCAGCACATGATGCGGTACAAATATTGATGAATCCTCGCAATGAGGCGATATTTCGAAATAATGGGGTTGAGCAGTTGCTGCCTTCTTGGTAAGCTGGGAATACGGACAAATCCGAGGATCAGCTGGAGGGGGAAGGAAGGCACGAAATAATGAAAAACGTATTCTGGGTCTTGTTTGTATTTGTAAATTTTTACACGGTCATTCCTACTATCCTCATTCGGACGTTTGGACTTGGCGTACACAAAGCTAGGGAAGGAGAAGGGATCGCCTTAACATTCGATGATGGGCCAGATCCGGAATTCACTCCGCAATTGCTGGATTTGTTAGATCGCTATCATATCAAGGCAACTTTCTTCGTGCTTGGCTCCAAGGCGGAGCAGTATCCCTATTTAATTAGACGCATGCATAACGAAGGGCATTTGATCGGGATTCATAATTACAGTCACCGTAGCAACGCAATCATGTCTCCTTGGAAAGTAAGGCTGCAACTGAAGCATGCGGTTCGAACAATCGAGAACATTACTGGAGCGACTCCGCTTCATTACCGCCCCCCTTGGGGCGTGTTCAATATATTCGACATATTACTATTCACACGGTTTCGTGTAGTACTGTGGTCGCTTATCGTAAGAGATTGGGTGAGTACGGGAAGCGCGGAGAAAATCAGGGACCGCCTGCTCAGCAACTATAAGAATGGGGATATTATCGTCCTTCATGATAGCGGCGATACGCTTGGAGCAGATGCGGATGCGCCCACGTTCATGCTGCTAGCCCTTCAAGCTTTGTTGGATCAAGCGGTGCGAGAAGGCTATGAATTCGTCAGAATCGATGAGAAGCGGATTAAGACCAAGCAATTGAAGTTGGATTAGAGAACCATACTGGAGGGCAATTAACTATGCCGCTATACAGCAATCTTAACCATAATCAACTAACCGCGCAGTTAGTCCAATTACAGGAACAATACGATCGCTGCAAAAGCCAGAACTTGTCCCTGGATATGTCAAGAGGCAAGCCCTGCCCGGAACAATTGGATTTGTCCAATGGTATGCTTGACATCCTCAAGTCGGGGGATGAACTGAAAGCTCAAGACGGTACGGACGTTCGAAACTATGGTGGGCTGGATGGRCTTCCTGAGACGAAAGCGCTATTCTCGCAAATACTTGGAGTGAGTCCGCAGCATATTCTAATCGGAGGAAACTCCAGCCTCAGCATGATGCATGATACCGTTGCAAGAGCCATGCTGCATGGAGTGTATGGCAGCGAGACACCGTGGGGGAAGCTTCCCGCAGTGAAGTTTCTGTGCCCCAGTCCCGGGTATGACCGGCATTTCGGTATATGCGAATTATTCGGCATCGAGATGATTACGATCGACATGCAGGATGATGGCCCCGATATGGATCAGATTGAGAAGCTGGTAAGGGAAGATGCCTCGATTAAGGGAATCTGGTGTGTGCCCAAATACAGCAACCCAGACGGGATTACGTACTCGGACGAAGTTGTGGATCGATTGGCTGCTATGGAGACCGGAGCGAATGACTTTCGGATTTTCTGGGACGACGCGTATAGTGTACATCATTTGACAGATCAACCGGATTCGTTGAAAAATATGTTGACTGCCTGCGCGGAAGCAGGAAATCCAGATCGCGTGTTCATCTTCAGCTCTACATCCAAGATCAGCTACGCTAGTTCAGGGGTTTCTGTTATGGCGGCTAGTGTAGATAATCTGACTGTAATCCGCAAACAACTAAGCGTTCAGACGATCGGACCGGATAAGGTGAATCAGCTGCGGCATGTCCGATTTTTCCAGGATCAGGCGCACATTCAGTCGCATATGAAGAAGCATGCTGCTATTCTGAAGCCGAAGTTCGATCTCATTCTGGATCTGTTAGATTCGGAGCTTGGCGGGAAAGGGATCGCGACATGGCGACAACCGAATGGCGGCTACTTCATTAGCTTGAATACGCTAGATGGCTGCGCCAAGGAAGTTGTGAATATGGCGGCGAAGACGGGGGTAACCCTGACTAAGGCGGGTGCGACATTCCCTTATGGTCAAGATCCACGCGACCGGAATATCCGGATTGCCCCATCGTACCCATCGTTAACTGAATTGAAACTCGCAATCGAAGTGCTGTGCCTCTGCGTTCAAATCGTAAGTCTCAAGAAGCTGCTTGAGCACGCGTAGAATAGAGGCCAAGGAATCGTCCTGGCTTCGTCCAAGCGAGTCTACCATTCATATTCTGGTTGGCGGCGGCGGAACGAGTCACTATAGCAAGCCACATAAGGCGATTGATCTGTGAACGATCGAGCCTTCGATACACGTAAGAAGGCGATCTACTTGGCTAATGCCAGGTAGATCGCCTTTGTTATATCGCCTGATATAGGGCGCTATGATTTTACTGGATGTTGAAACAAATGAAAAATAATGCTAGAATAGATTATTCAACAATATACTATATTATAACATGCAATGTCATATTTGTCAAGGTGCAATAGAGTTGAGGGATCATGGTAGAAATAATAGACTCGAAGCGAAGGAGTTGTCTGATGGAGAGCTTGCCCTGCAACGGCTGCAGAGGGTTGTGCTGCGGTCCGGTACCTGTAACAGAGAGGGAACTGAAGGAAATCAAGAAGAAAGTGAAGTCGATGCCTCCCAAGACACGTGCTGATCTTCAAAAGCAACAAAGGTTCATGGGAACATGTATCTTTTATGATTCGGATCATGACAAATGCGGGATTCATTCTGCAAGACCTTCGATCTGCCGAGCATTTGGACACTTCGGCAACCTCGTCTGCTTCCGCAAGCCTGAGGCCGCGGCATCAGAGTGCTGGAAGGCGAAGGAGGTTCCGGTCGGAATATTGTCAGTCGACTTTACCTGGAATGATTTCAAATAACATTAATTCATCAAGGCGTTGTTACGGTATTCGTTGGGCGTCTGATCCGTACTTTTTTTGACGCTGGACACCCATCTTACTGAATCGGTTGATCAGGAACAGGAATTGCAGGCGAGAATGCGCAACGATGCCGCGGTATGGCTTACGTTCGAGTACATCAGACGGTATTGCCAAAAAATTGCTTACTGATCCAGAGTGAGGCGTGGTATCATAGACTCCTAAACATTCATTCATGAAAATAAGGTGACGTATTATGTCTGCATATCTGGAAAACTTCGCTTCAATCGGCTCCACTCCTGTGCTTTCAAGTGAACACTTGGGATGGTCCAATATCAATCTTACGCAATGGAACCGTATATCACCGAATGTAGCTTACGATGGATCACTCCATTCCAAGCATCTGATTACAATCCATGGCTCCAGCAATCAGATGAAGATCCATACACATGAGCAAGCAAGCGCACTCGAACGTGTGACCCAATCCGGCGATATTCAGATTTTGCCTGTCGGAGCGCAACTGCACTGCCAATGGACACAAGCGATGTCCTTTCTTAAGATGGAAATTGCCCCAGCGTTTATTAATCAAGTGGCGTTCGAGTCTGGATTCGGTGATCACGGAAAGCTAGAGCTGGAGCGCAAGAATCTGTTCCGAGACAGCAAGCTGTTGCAACTGAGCGATTGGATGGTCGAAGAGCTTCGTAATGGTGGAGCAAGTGGGAAACTGTACAGGGATTCACTTGCGAACATGACTGTTGTTCATCTGTTGCAGCACTACACGACCCGTTCCCATCGCTGCAACAAACCGAACAAGTTAACGAACCAGCAAGTCTCTATCGTAATGGAGTATATGCAGGCAAACTTGGATAAGGACATGTCGCTTGAGGAGCTAGCTGTTATCGGAAATGTCAGCTTATCGCATCTCGTTCGTCTATTCAAGCAACAGACGTCGTTCACGCCCCATCAATACTTGATTCGGCTTCGAATTGAGCGATCCAAGCGCTTGATACGCTGCGGGAATTCCGGGATGAAGGACATCGCGGTCCAAGTGGGATTCTCGGATCAGGGACATTTCTCTAGGTTGTTCAAGAGAGAGACCGGCTTTACACCTATGCAGTATGCTACAGACTTACGTATTCGAATATAAGAAGAAGTATCTATACCGGAAGCATTCAGGAATGTTACTAGTTCTTGAATGCTTTTTTGATTTGGCGAGGAAGTCTCTATCGACTGTAACAGGACGAATCGGATGCGTGCTGGGACAAGAGCTCGGAATAATGCGCATTTTAAGCAAAAAAGGAGTTATTTCATTCAATCATCCAATTAGGGGTTCCGGCTATACTTTAGTTATAGTTCGAAGGAACATACTCTTACCCGATTCGCTTGCAACAAGCACTGGCTTCAGTATCCATTAATTCATAATAAGAGAGGAGCTCATCACCCATGAGCCACAATCCAGTCAAGCTAACGATCGTCTATTACAGTTCCACAGGTACGAACTATCATATGGCCAAGGCAGCAGAAGAAGCGGCTATCGCACAAGGGGCCGATGTTCGATTCGTTCGGGTCCGAGAGCTTGCTCCGGAAGCGGCTATCGCTTCCAATCCAGCCTGGAAAGCTCATCTGGAAGAGACAGCTACTGTGCCTGTCGTTTCCTTGGATGATATTGGGTGGGCTGACGCTGTTATCTTCAGTACGCCAACACGCTTCGGTAACGTTGCTGCTCAGATGAAGCAGTTCCTGGATACGACAGGATCGTTATGGGCGCAAGGGAAGCTGACGAACAAGGTCGTCTCCGCCATGACAAGCGCAAGCAATATGCACGGTGGTCAGGAAGCGACGATATTGTCCTTGTATACGAGTATGTATCATTGGGGAGCGATCGTCGTGGCTCCGGGCTATACTGATCCATCCATAATGGATGCTGGCGGGAACCCTTACGGTGCTAGCGTGACTGTGGATTCGTCCGGTAAGTTCGATACTAAAGTTCTGGACGCGGTCAAGCATCAAGCTAGACGAGTCGTTACGGTGGCCGCAGCGTTGAAGAGAGGATGGAGCGAGTAATTACGCTCGTCTCGTGTTGGGAGTCACCATCATTGTTACATTACAAGTCGCGTAAATCGCGACTTTTTTGTTTAATGTCACAAGGTTCTTGACATTGGGTGATGACAAGAACCTTGTGACATTCCTGACGAAGGCAGAAATAGTAATCACAGCGTGCTCGGACGCAAGGCGCCGAAAAACACCGACGGGCAGGATAACTCAATAATTTTTATGGTTGGTGGAAAACGAGAAGGTCTATATCCGCAACAAAAGGGGAATTAAACCGTCAAATATAAAAATACTAAAGATGGAAGGAAAATGAAAATGAAAAAGTTTATACTAGGTGCGGCTTTCGGAATCGTAATTTCTGCTTCAACAGTGGCGAACGCTACGGAAT
>NZ_JBFUIX010000114.1:0-13664 GCF_056401635.1 Paenibacillus sp. P4_E11
GCTCTGTCCACCTACCCAATTGGAATGCAGCTCCAAATAATTATTTACAAACCAACAGTCGGTATTTATAATGAGATTAAGAATAGTAACAATATGGCACAGCGAACAAGGAGGAATCCCTTTTGAAACAAGAGGAACGTAGAGAACAAACAACCCGGCAACTACTAGAAGCCACCAAACGACTGTTGAAGGACAAAGGATGTCACGTTGTCACCATGAAGGATATCGTGGAGCAATCGGGCCTGTCTAAGGGGGCTATATTCCATTATGTGAAAAGCAAAGACGAAATTTTTGCCTGGGTGCTGCAGGAACGACTTGAAGAAACGAACAAAAGTTTCTTGAACGCCGTGGAACAAACTCCCGTTACCTTCGACGGACCAATGCAGAAAATATCCAGTAATCTCGAGGCGATAGAAAATACACATGATGTAACAAACAAAATTCTGATGTACTTGCTAGGCAAGGAAGATGAACCTGCTATCGCTGAAGTACTCAGAAGCTTCTATGAACGGTCTGTGTACTTGTCCAAGCAATGGATTGTGAGCGGTCAGCAGCACGGGGTAATTCTAGAGTCGGTTGATGCAGATAAGACGGCGGAACTGTTCGTTCTGATGTCGTTAGGTCTGCGCGTCCGTTCATCCCTTCCCATCATGTCCGCTTCCTGTACGGCTCAAGATTTATCATCGTACATGGTTAGTATCTTGAAAGCACAATAAAAGCTAAAATTAAGGAGGGATTCGTATGGCACCACTTATTGCACTTGTCACATCTTTTCTATTGTTCCGGATGATCGGCTTGCTCGGTTGGTCTTATTGGGACAGTTGGCATACATCCTTACAAGGAGCAGTAGCTGTCATGCTGCTGCTTACTGCTTCCGCTCATTGGGGAAAAAGGCGTCCCGACCTGATCCGAATGGTCCCTCCTTCATTTCCAAGACGCGAGTGGATTGTGACGGCAACGGGATACCTGGAAATCGCCGGTGCTATCGGCATTATGCTGCCTGCCCTCTCCCTTGCTGCTTCTGTCTGCTTGACGGTGCTGCTCATAGCCATGTTCCCAGCTAACATATATGCAGCTCGAGAACGATTGACAATTGGCGGAAAGCCCGTCCCTAAGTTGATTGTCCGAAGCTTGCTGCAGATCTTCTTCATCTCGGCGATTATAGTAGCATCCCCACTCTTTCAGCCGTGAGATGAATACCCAACTGCTCCTGGACAGATAGCCCAAGAGCAGTTGGCACGTACTTGTTACGAGAACTACTTCTCCAACCTACCAGTCAACCATTCTGTACCCGAGGTTACGCAAAGTATCTTTGTTGCTGTCGATATACTTTTGCAGTGGATCGTACTTCAGCGCGCGGTACTTCGACTCCCAGGTTTTCACTTCTTGGTCGAATTGAGCCATCGTGATCCGCCCCATGATCGCTTCAGAAGTAAACTTATTGATGGATTTCATGATTTCGGAGTTTTTCTTCAGAACATCGTCTGGTTCCGCATACATCGGAATGGCGTTCAACCCAATCTTTGTCGCTTCGTCAGCCAATACTTTCATCCCGCTTTGAATTTCTTTGAACAGGGGTGAACCGATCTGTAATTCATATGTTGCGTTTTGAGCGTCTTGACAATCCGTGAAGCCGAAGATCAACATCAAATGTCGAGCCCAAGTCCGTTCTTTGGCACCCAACTTCTCTGGGATCGGTATGCGTTTACCGTCTTTAACGGTATACGTCTCGCCTTCCTTGCCCCAGAAGACCTCTTCCTTCAGCTCTTCCGATGCGAAGGCTTCAATTACATCCCAAGCGCGATCCTTATCCTTATCCTTAGACTTGGAAGAATAGCTCACTACATCTAGTGTGATGGAGATCAGGGTACGATGGCGATGAATGGTTCGCTTGCTGGTTCCTCATGCCGGACCTCCTGAGCACATGCTAGTAATCATTCAGCATGGATAATAACCTCAAATAAATAGCAATTCAGAAGAAATCATGACTAATTAATTATGGTACTATTAATTGTACAGTGGTCAATTCAATGCGAGGAGTGGTATTCATGCAAAAGATTACCCCGTTCCTGTGGTTCAACGGCAATGCGGAAGAGGCGATGGACTTTTACACATCCGTATTCGACAATTCCAAGATCGTTAGCATTTCACGCAATGGAGCTCAAGGACCAGAAGAGAATGGCTCGTTGATGTCCGGGACATTCGAAATTCATGGGCAATCCTTCATGGTCCTGAACGGCGGCCCGATGTTCACCTTCTCCCCCGCTATCTCGTTCTTCGTAAGCTGTGAGACGCAGCAAGAAGTAGATGAATTGTGGGAGAAGCTGTCTGCTGGTGGAGAACAAAGCAGATGTGGCTGGCTCAAAGATAAATTTGGCGTATCATGGCAGATTATCCCCACGGCTCTAGGCCAATTGATGCACGACAAGGATCCTGAGAAGGCGGGACGAGTCATGCAGGCCATGCTTCAAATGAACAAGATTGATATCGCCACACTCAAGCAAGCGTACGAAGGATAAGACACCATAATGATTGACAAAACGTCTCGAAGGCCATATAATAGCAAATAATTCAATATTCAATGTTTCGATTAGAACTAGTAGAAGTGACATGACTTTCCAGAGAGCCGTTGGTTGGTGCGAAACGGTAGTGTCGTTCATTTCGAACTCATCTATGAACAGCTGCCTGAACAAGTAGGGTAAGACGGAATTCCACCGTTACATGGATAGATGGTGATGGCCATCGAATTGAGCTCATTTCGTAATGAAATGAATTAGAGTGGTACCGCGGGTTCAACCTCGTCTCTATACGTAGAGACGGGGTTTTTTTGTTGGTTAAATTCCGGATTTAATCAACCCCGCTTCACATACAACTATTGAAACGACTATCGAACATACTAAGGAGGCTATTCAAAATGTCCCGTAAAATTATCGTGTTAGATACGACCTTGCGTGATGGAGAGCAAGTCCCTGGCGCCAAACTGAATGTACATCAGAAGATCGAAATGGCTCAACAACTGAAACGGCTGCATGTAGATATTATCGAAGCAGGCTTCCCCGCCTCTTCCGCTGGTGATTTCCAATCAGTCCAGGAAATCGCCCGCAGCGTGGGAGATACCGTGTCGATTACCGCGCTCGCCCGTGCGGTTAGAAGCGATATTGATGCCGTCTATGAAAGCATCAAGCTGGCACAAAATCCGCTCATCCATATCGTACTCGGCACGTCCAACATCCACGTGGAGAAGAAGTTCAATCGTTCCAAGGATGCCGTCATGCAGATGGGAGTCGACGCAGTCAAGTACGCCAAGACGCTGCTCCCGCATGTGCAATACTCCACAGAAGATGCTTCGAGATCGGATTTCGAATACTTGTGGAGCACGATCGAATCCGTCGTGAAAGCCGGAGCCACCATGATCAACGTGCCAGATACGGTCGGCTATACCGTTCCAGAAGAATTCGGCGATCTGATTCGCAGAATTAACGACCGGCTCAAGAATCTGAATGATAGCGTCATTCTCAGCGTTCATTGTCATAATGACCTTGGGCTGGCGACAGCTAATACACTAAGCGCAGTCAAGAATGGGGCCGATAAGATCGAGTGCACCATCAACGGGTTAGGTGAGCGGGCAGGTAACGCATCGTTGGAGGAAGTCGTCATGGGACTCAAGGTCCGGGAAAGCTTCTACAACTGCCACACCCATATTCAAACGAAAGAGCTTCTCAGAACGTCGAAGCTGTTGACTCACTTGACGGGATTGGATGTGCAGGTGAATAAAGCCATTACCGGCGAGAACGCCTTCGCGCATTCATCCGGTATTCATCAGGACGGACTGCTGAAGGATAAGAATGTATATGAGATCATGTCTCCGGAAGATGTCGGGGTTGACAGCATGGAGTTGATTCTGACCGCCCGTTCCGGTCGTCACGCCTTCAAGAACGCTGTGGAGAAGATGGGTTTTGATACGAGTGATGCTGAGGATTTCGAGCAGTTATTCGGCAAATTCCTCACATTGGCCGATGCTAAGAAGGAAGTGTACGATCACGATGTATTCTACCTTGTGACCAATCACCATACCTTGGATCAAAGTAACAAGTCCCTTTATGAACTGGAGTCCTTTCAGGTGATCACCAATGACCTGTATCCGACTGCAACCGTCAAGTTGAGGAAGGGTAGCGAGACGATAAAAGGAAGCGCAGTTGGTGATGGTCCGATTGACGCCCTGTACAGTGTCATTAAGTCATTGGTTGGTCTTGAGGTGCAGTTAAAGGATTATAAGATTAACAGCTTGTCCCGAGGCAAGGATGCGATCGGCCGAGTTAACATTCGGATCGATTACGATGGCAAGACCTACTCCGGGCGTGCGATGGACACAGACATTATTAAGGCTAGCGCGAATGCCTTCCTGAACGGCATTAATGCTCTGTTGTTAGATAGCACCAATGACTGAAGTCACTCGTTATTGAGGGGACACCGGGGTTCCGGTGTCCCCTCTCAATCTCCAGTATTGACTTCGATATAGAGGAATGATATAAAAAAGTAGAATGGCACTCGAAGCGAGAGAGTGCTAATACAGGATCGTTCAATACGGAGGGAGAACCACAGTGGAAAAGAAGCAATTTCAAGCCGAATCCAAACGATTGTTGGAAATGATGATCAACTCCATCTATACGCAAAGGGAGATTTTCCTAAGAGAATTGATCTCGAATGCAAGCGATGCGATCGACAAGATTTATTACAAAGCTCTGACCGACGACAAGCTCGTTTTTGACAAGGACAGTTACTATATCAAGGTTACTGCCGATAAGGCGAACCGTACGCTGACGATCCGCGATACCGGGATTGGGATGACTAAGGAAGATTTAGAGAACAACCTTGGCATTATTGCCAAGAGCGGCTCGCTAGCGTTCAAGAAGGAGAACCAATCGCAAGAAGGACACGACATCATCGGCCAGTTCGGCGTTGGGTTCTACTCGGCCTTCATGGTCGCTGATGTAGTTACCGCCACCAGTAAGGCATTAGGTGATGACCAAGCGTACAAGTGGGAATCCACAGGTGCAGATGGGTATACGATTGAGCCTTGTGAGAAAGATTCGGTCGGCACCGAGATCGTCTTGAAGATCAAGGAGAACACAGAAGATGAGAGCTTCGATGAGTTCTTAGAAGAATACCGTCTGAAGGCAATTATCAAGAAGTATTCGGATTTCATCCGCTACCCGATCAAGATGGACGTGACCGGCAAGCGACCGAAGGAAGGCAGCGACAACGAGTTCGAGGATTACGAAGAAGAACAGCTGGTCAACAGCATGGTTCCGATCTGGAGAAAGAACAAGAGCGAGCTGACGAACGAAGATTACGAGAAGTTTTATCAAGAGAAACGTTACGGCTTCGACAAGCCGCTCAAGCATATTCATATCAGCGCCGACGGTTCTGTCGTCTATCAGGCCATCCTGTACATCCCTGAGAATATGCCCTATGACTACTATTCCAAGGAATTCGAGAAAGGGCTCGAGTTGTATGCCAACGGCGTCTTGATCATGAACAAATGTGCCGACCTGCTTCCGGACTATTTCAGCTTCGTCAAAGGAATGGTCGATTCGGAGAGCTTGTCGCTTAACATCTCACGTGAGATGTTGCAGCATGACCGCCAATTGAAGCTGATCGCCAAGAACATTCAGAGTAAAATCAAAGGCCAGCTGCAAAGCATGCTGAAGGATGAGCGCGAGAAGTACGAGTCCTTCTACAAATCGTTCGGCCGCCAGCTCAAATTCGGCGTCTACAGCGATTACGGGACACATAAGGACGTGCTGCAAGACTTACTCATGTTCTACTCCTCCAAGGAGAAGAAGTTGGTCACGTTGGACGAGTACGTATCGAGAATGCCTGAGGATCAGAAGTATATTTACTACGCTTCCGGCGAGTCGAATGAACGGATTGAGAAGCTGCCTCAGACCGAGCTCGTATCGGAGAAGGGCTATGAGATCTTGTACTTCACCGACGATATCGACGAGTTCGCGATCAAGATGATCATGCAGTACAAAGAGAAGGAATTCAAATCAGTCTCTAGTGGCGATCTAGGCATCGAAGCCGATGACAACGAAGCAGATGAGAATGCCGATAAGAATGACAACAAAGAGCTGTTCGAGTACATGAGCGGCTTGCTGGCGAATAAAGTAACCAAGGTGAAGGCGTCCAAACGACTGAAATCGCACCCCGTCTGCTTGTCTACGGAAGGCGAAGTGACGATTGAGATGGAGAAGATCCTCAAGGCGATGCCGAACAACCCGGACGTTAAGGCCGATAAGGTTCTGGAAATCAACATCAACCACGATGTGTTTGGTTCGCTGAAACAAGCCTTTGACCATGACAAGGAAAAGCTGAATCTTTATACAGCTCTCCTGTACAACCAGGCGCTCTTGATTGAAGGGCTTCCACTTCAAGATCCGGTCGATTTCACGAACGACATTTGCAAAATAATGGTGTAATCGAGCTGTACATTTAAAACCGTCCGGAAGATCACCGGACGGTTCTTTGGCGTTTGAGTTGCGATTGGTGCATGGGGAGAAAGTAGGCAGGAGATTCCGACCGCTGTTGAAATCATGGCCCTTGGATTATAGTTTTGTCGTAGTTGGGCTTTCCACAGCCTCTCAAATAATTGAATTCATCCTCAGTGAGCCCGCGCTATCCAACTCCGTCCTTTTTTCAATCATTCATTTGAAGAAGAAGCGACTAGGGGTAGACGATGATCATCCCGGAAGGAGAGAGAACGTGGTTCCCTTATTGGAGTTCATTCAGGGTCAGCAAGGTCCCTAACAGTGAAATATGGGAACGACGCTCCACATCGGGTGCAAAAAGGTTGGTTTTTGCCGAATTAGCGGAACGACTTTCCACCTTGGTCAATTCACCGTCATCTAAGAAACTGATACAAGGGTGAACCCCTGGAAAGTTATATATTCTAATGTTCAAAAAAACCTGACCGCTATGGCCAGGTTTTCTTGTGTTATGTTCAGGTAGAAATATACGCGGGCCTGAGACTGCTACTTACAGTTAGCTTTTGTCGCCTACCGTGAACCTGTACTCTCCCGAGCCGATATGCACAAGTAGCGCCTCCTGGGTTCGTTCCACGATGTTGACTCCGGCCGCCGTCTCGATTGTCGCATCGCTCTCTTCGACAAGCTGATCAGGCACAGCTGGAATACGGACGGTAGCCGTCGTACCCGCCGGGATGCTGACCTCCATGCTCAACTGCTCGCCATCCCGTCTCCAATTGCAAGTGATCGGTCCCTGGATCGAATTATAATGACAGTTGACATAATCGAGTCCGCCGCCGATTCGCGGATGAATGCGGATATGCTTGTATCCTGGCACTTCATCGTCGAGATCGATGCCACCTACAAATCGGTATATCCACTCCCCAACCGAGCCTAGTGCATAGTGATTCAACGAGTTCATTCCCGGACGCTGGAAACCTTTCTCCTCCGTCCAACCGTCCCACCGCTCCCAGATGGTCGTCGCACCTTGAAGAACAGAGTAGAACCATGACGGGTAGCCCGTCTGCGTAAGAAGCCGATAAGCAACTTCCTCGTGCCCAGATTCGACCAACACCGCAAGCAGCCAACGTGTACCGTGAATGCCTGTAGAAATATGCCAGTCTCGCAGCTCAAGCAGCTGCAAGATCCGGTCGACGGCGAATGCCCGCTTGTCATCCGGCAGCAGTTCCATCGCAAGAGCCATTGTATAGACGGCTTGTGTGTCACCCTTGATCGTTCCTGTTGCATCTACGTAAGCCCGATTGAAGGCGTCCTTGATGTTCGCATGATGCTGCTGGTAACGGGCAGCATCCGCTTCCTTCCCGACAATAGCAGCCATGCGCGCCAGAAGTCCAGTGGAATAAGCGTAGTAAGCCGTGGCGAACACATCGTAAGGTGTCGTTGAGAACTGCGATACGTTGCTGAAGTCGCCCAAGCCTGCATACTCCGGAATGGACAACCAGTCCCCGAACTGAGGCAAATCTTCGCGCAAATGCCCAGGATGCATCTCTCCAAGAAACTGGATCCATTTGGCCATCGCCTCATAGTGCCGTTCAATGATGCCGACGTCACCATAGACACGATACATCATCCAGGGCACAATAACGCCAGCGTCTCCCCATCCTCCAGAAGCGGTATGGTCATACGTCATATCGCCGCCATGCTCGGTCTTGCCTCCAGGGATGAAGGGCGCGAAGTCGGTGAAGGCACCTGTCGGACGCTGGGCATCGGATAGATCGGTCAACCACTTGGTGAAGAACGGTGCGACATTCATGAAGTAGCTGGACGTGCGGAAGAACACTTGAGCGTCTCCACTCCAGCCCAGACGCTCATCGCGCTGCGGACAATCGGTCGGGACACTTACGAAATTGCTGCGTTGCGTCCATTCAATATTATCCAACAGCCGGTTCAGGAGCGGACTCGACGTCTCCATCGTCCCTGACTTGTCGAGTGCAGAGTAATAAACGACACCCGTTAGATCGGACAATTCCAATGGTCCAGCATACCCAGTAATCTCAACATAACGGAAGCCGTGCAATGTGAAGCTCGGCTCATACACTTCCACTCCATTGCCGCTCATCGTGTACTTATCCGTCTGACGCGTCAACCGCAAGTTAGCCGTATACAGTGCCTTCGTTTCGTCCAACGCCTCGCCATGACGCAATGTCACGACGGTACCCGTCTCCCCCTGCAAGCGAATGCGTATTCGGCCGACCATGTTCTGCCCCATATCTGCGATCCAAGCGCCGTTATCGTGGCGGGTAAGCGATACTGGCGGCAGCTCCATCATGGATCGGACCGGAGGACAGCTGTCGGGCACGATATAGCCCTTATATTCATAATAGATGTTCGCTGCAGTCCAATTCGCGTCATCGAATCCGGTATCGGTCCAACCAGGCATCTCTAATCTGGCGTCATACGTCTCACCCATCTGATAATYGGTTGCGAGCAATGGCCCCGATGCTGCTTTCCACGACGGGTTCGTGACGACATTTTGCTGAGTGCCATCTTCATATTCGATGTTGAGCTGCATCAGAATACGCGGATCCTTGCCGTACCGGTGGTAGCCGAACATGCCAATGTAGCCCGAATACCAACCATGTCCGAGCAAGACGCTTATCGCGTTCTCGCCTCCATTCAACTCTCCAGTCACATCGAACATTTGCGAAGGAACCCGGATGTTGTAATCCGTCCAATCCGGCATTAACGAGTCGCTCGCTATTCTGAGTCCATTGACATATAGCTCGTATGCGCCTAATGCAACACAATAGAGAGTCGCCTTGCGAACGCTCCGCGCCTCCTCTGTCTGGAAGCTGCCGCGCAAATATATGGCCGGTTTCGGTTCCGCATGAGTGGGCGCATGATACGATCTCAGCCCGATCCATTTCCCCTTCCACTCTCCACGGGACAGCAGCCCTGTGGACCAGTTTGCCGGTTCGCTCCATGTAGAAGGTTCGTTGCAGTCGTCCCAGATCATCACTTTCCATACATACTCCTGACCCGAGACGAGCGAAGAACCTTCGTAGACAATATGCTGCGACCGGTCAGAGTCGATCTTCCCCGAGTCCCATGCATCTCCACTCTCTTGGTCAAGCCTTTCCATACTTGTCGCTACCAGCACTCGATAGGCGGTTTGCCGCACCCCACGTCTGTCAGCTTGCAGAATCCAGCCCAGCTTGGGCTGATGGCTGTCGAGCCCAGTTGGATTGTGCAAGTAATTCGTGCGCAGTTGCTCAATTCGTACGCTCATTCTTGTTCCTCCCTCGTTTCACATTGAACATTGGCTGATGTCGCCACAGATATGGTCCGGTATTCCTTGCCGAATATGATCGTGGCATCTCCCTCCTGATACGGCCGGCAGGCGACGTAGAAGTGATACAACACGCCACTATGACTAATTAACGAAGGCTTATGGGCATGAATCGAATCGATTTCCCCCTCTTGCCCGATCGAAAGCAGAGGGTCAGAGTATTTCTCCCAATGCACCAAGTCGTCGGAATAAGCAATGCCATCCTGCGCATGTTTCCCGTCAAACCCGAAGTAATACATAACCCAGTGCCTTCCGTCATGCAGCACGCAAGGTTCGCTCGCGAATATCGAATCCCAGCGCCCCGGGCTGACAGGAAGCACCGGATTATGAGGCATCCGAGTCCAGCTCACCATATCTTGCGACACGGCGTACCCAGTCTGCTCGATCCAGCGATGAGGTCCGCTCGCATGCGGGTCCGCTATATTCTTGGCATTGTAGAACAAGTACAATGTGCCTTCGTGCTCCAACAAACATTCCTTGTACAGACCACCGCTCTCCCAGTCCGCTCCGTCATCAGGCATCAGGACAGGCTCAGGCAGCCGATGCCAATCGAACAAGTTCTCATCCGTGGTCCAGGCAAGTCCGATACTCGCGGGTCCGCTCTCGAATCCTTCACCCGGATAGGCGTGATAAGCGAGCCAATATTTCCCGTCCCACTTCTGGAGCGTAGCAGGTCCATGCAGCCGCGAATCCCGCAACATCCAAGTTCCGGCTGTATTCCGCTTGTCCCATTCGGCTCCTTCCCCACGTCTCAAGATGATGCCATAAGGCTGCCAGTTCAACAGGTCATCACTCGTGGCAAGAGCGGTTTGATAACCCTTCCCATCAAATCCTACGTACATCATGAAAAACTGGTCGCGATGACGGAACACGAACGGGCAATCTACCGCTTGTTCATCAAATGCTCCGGGATTTCCAGATCCAACCCACACGGGGCGCCCCCATTTGAAGGGTGTTAACCAATTGGTAATATCCACTGCCTGCACTCCTCTTCTGTTGCTTGTCAGCTTCCATTCCAATGTAAACCAATATGTAAGCTGTTAACATTCGTTTTTTTTACTTTTTATTAGATTTCTTGATGTTCGTTAAGTATACATCCGCTCCTTCACCGTAGTTCGTCAAGCTGGACGCTCTGTCTTGAAATGTGGTTCTGCATACTGTACGGATTCTGCTCGTACCCTTTGTCGAAGATTGGATTCTGTTCCGCAAAAAACGCCAGATCAGCCGGGGAGGCTGCTGGCGTTATGTTGGGCTAGCTTGTCATTCAGATGTCGTTATGAGGCATTCTGATCCGTATGCCCCAAGCTATTTGGCCGTATACCCTCCGTCAACCGGAATGTTCGTCCCGGTCACGTAGACCGAAGCATCCGAAGCCAGGAATACGATGGCTCCCATCAGATCGGACTGGTTCGCCATTCGATTCAGGAACGTCCGGGCACTATATCGCTTATCGAATTCAGCTGGCGTCTTCTCCGTCCAGAACCCACCTGGGCTAATGCAATTGCAGCGCACGTTACTAGAACCGTAATAGCTCGCCGCGAACCGGGTGAAGTTGATCATCCCGCCCTTATGGAAGAAGTAATCAGGTACGAACCCATGAAAGCTGAGCCCCTCATACAACGAAGCGTCTGGTCCGATCATCCCCTGGATAGACCCGATATTAACGATCGATCCGCTCCCTTGTTTCGCCATTACATCGCCGAAGGCACGGGTCACGAGGAAGATGCCGGTCGCGTTCGCCGCCATACTCTTGGCGAACATCTCGGCAGAATCATCCCAGCCTGACATCGTACGAGCGACCGCGTTGTTGATCAGGATGTCGAACCGACCTTCGGCTGCCACAATGTGATCGCGTAGCGCCACAATCGACGCCTCATCCTCCTGGTCCATATACAACGCTCGAATATCGCAGCCGTCAGCCCGGAACTCGTCCTCGATGGATGATAGTTGATCCTTCTGCCGACTTGAGATGTATGTTCGAGCGCCTGCTTCGTGCAGCGCCATTGTGATCTGCCGCCCGTACTTCCCTGCACCGCCTGTCACTAACGCTACCTTGCCAGCAAGAGAGAAGCTGTCCAGAATGCTCATTGACTATCTGCCTCCATATATACTGTTTGATTGTGTTAGCTTCAGCTTCGAGATATCACTAACTAATTGGCGATAATATTGTCCAAGTCCTACAACATCTGCGCCGACATTAATAAAGTTGTAACCAAGCCCAACGAGTTCATCCCAATTGCCAACGCTACCTACGGTTCCGGCGAATTTACCTTTAGCTGCCGCCACCTGGGCAATACGCTTGCGTGTCTCCAGTACCTTCGGATGGTCGAACTGGCCCGGCGCTCCGATTCCCTGGGTGAAATCGCCTGGGCCGAAGAAGATCATATCAAGACCGGGCAGTGAGACAATATCCTCCAAGTCGTCAAGCGGTTCCGGGTCTTCAATTTGCAAAATGTTGAAGCGCTGATCGTTGGCTTGCCGCAAATACTCGAGGAAATCGAGGTTGCAGAACGCCCCGTCTGCATTACCACCGTCAACCGGACGACGGCCCAGTGGGTGGAACTTCGTATTATGTACGACCGAACGAGCATCGGACAAGCTCATAATGTGCGGCACCATAATGCCTGTCGCATCCATCTCAAGCGGTCTTACTAGATCACTGTAACTGCCACGCGCCACGCGCACGACAATGTCGATATTGTACGCTTTTGCCGCTAATATTTGCTTCTCAATCGTTGACCAATCGTTCGGTACGTGCTCCATGTCCACCCAAATGCAGTCGAATCCGGACATTCCCGCGATCTCGGCAACTCGGGAATCTCCTAAATTCAGTTTGGTGCACATTGCCACCCCGCCGGCACGCATCTTCTCCAGCACTCGGCTTGGCTTCATATCATATTGATTACGTTTCATCTTTGTTTCTCCCCTCGTCTAGTTACATCTCCTGAATTTCATCCAACATCACTTCTCGGCCGCCCTCTTCACGGCTGCGAATGCCGGCAATGACCATCTTCATCAGCTCCACCGTTTCCGAGAAAGGAAAAGGTCGTTCACCTGTACGTAGATAGTCAATGAACGCCTGAAGCTGCGTCTTGAAAGAGTAGAACGAATCCTTCATCGACACCATAGCATGATCGTGCGTCCCGCATAACTGGAGAACGCCGAATGAGCCATACATATCGCTTACTGCTGCCACTACGACATCCGTCCCGCTGGCATGTTTGAAATGGACAATGTTGCGGTCAAGGCTGCCTGTATTTCTTGCTGACAGGAACCCTGGCCCGAGAATCGGGTACATGCCCTCAAGCGCATGAATGCCGTAACGTTCCCAACTCTTCGGTGTAGTAATCGTTGCGAATCGAATGGCTCCCAGATTATTCGTCGACAGATGGTAGGGCATATATTCCTTGCAGTATCGCATCGAGCTGGAGGATAGGATCGGCTTGCCACTGGCTACCCAACTGGTGAACGTCTGCAAATCCTGCTCGTTATCCACAAGCGGCTTGTCGACGAATACGGGCAGACCAGCTTCAACGAATGGCCGACAGCGCTCGACATGCTCATACCCTTTATCAGTCGCTATAATGACTGCATCCACTTGCCCGATTACGTCCTCAGGCCTATCCACAATATGAGGGATAAGAGACGCGCCCGCGACAAGTCTGGCGTCCTGGTGATCGTCAGTCCATATGTGCGTGACGCGAGCCCCATGGATCCGCAGCGTCTCCTTCGGCTCCTTGCTCAGATAGGCTGGGATACCCGGATACGGACAAGAAGCCATCGCTTCGACATCGTACCCGTTGAACATAGCGCTCCATGAGTAGGGA